>NZ_LR130778.1:667500-834375 GCF_900538275.1 Petrocella atlantisensis
TTAGCCATCTCAATCATTGTAAGGGCTTCAATATTAATGGTTTTTATATACTCTTCAAACATGATTTCTTGACGTGCTGCTATCTCACCTTTGAAAAATACACCATGTCTTAAGAATAGATCTACATATTCCGGATCATCAAATACTTTGATTGCCTCTACTGCTGTCTTAATATTCGGTAGCTCACGTCTTTCTGCTTCTTCTAACCAATCTTCTGAGTATCCGTCACCATTAAAAATAATTCTACTATGTGCTTTTATTAATCGCTCAATAATTGTCTTTAGAGTAGCATTGAAATCTTCTGCAACTTCTAATTCGTCAGCAATATCTTTTAATACTTCCGCAACAATAGTATTGAGAACAATGTTTGGCCCAGATACAGATGCTGAAGATCCTACCATTCTAAATTCGAACTTATTACCTGTGAATGCAAATGGTGATGTTCTGTTTCTATCTGTTACGTCCTTTGCAAATTTAGGTAATGTTGTTACACCAAGATCCATTGCACTGGCTTTTGTTGAAGAAGTTAATGCACCTTCTTTTATTTGTTCGATAATTGCATTTAATTGCTCACCCAGGAAGATAGATATAACTGCCGGAGGCGCTTCATTTGCTCCTAATCTATGATCATTACCAGGTGATGCTGCTGACAGTCTTAAAAGAGGTGCATATTTATCCACAGCAGCAATGGTTGCAACAAGGAAAGTTAAGAACTGAGCATTTTCATGAGGGGTATCACCTGGTTCAAGTAAGTTTGCGTTTTCAGTACTAATTGACCAGTTGTTATGTTTACCTGATCCATTAACGCCTGCAAAAGGCTTTTCATGTAGTAAACAAGCCAAGTCATGTCTGTTGGCCACTTTTATGAGTGTATCCATAACCAACTGATTGTGATCCGTAGCGATATTGGTCGTAGAATAGATTGGTGCCATTTCATGTTGAGCAGGAGCCACTTCATTATGTTTTGTTTTAGATGATATGCCAAGTTTCCATAACTCTAAATCAAATTCTTTCATGAATTCTGATACCCGTTCTTTAATACTACCAAAATAATGGTCATCCAGTTCTTGTCCCTTAGGTGGCATTGCACCAAACAATGTTCTCCCTGAAAAAATCAGGTCTTTTCTAAGTTGGAATAACTTCTTGTCAACCAAGAAATACTCTTGTTCCGGACCAACCGTTGATGTCACTTTATTGGTTTCAGTATCACCAAATAGTCTAAGGATTCTTACGGCTTGCTCTGATACAGCTTGCATGGATCTAAGAAGAGGTGTTTTCTTATCCAAGGCTTCACCAGTATATGAACAAAACGCCGTTGGAATACATAATGTGTCATCTTTTAAAAATGCAGGAGATGTTGCATCCCAAGCGGTATAACCTCTGGCTTCAAAGGTAGCTCTTAATCCTCCATTAGGAAATGATGAAGCATCCGGCTCGCCTTGAATCAATTGTTTCCCACTAAATTCCATAATAACCTTACCGTCACCTGTTGGCTCGATAAATGAATCATGCTTTTCTGCAGTTTTTCCAGTCATAGGTTGAAACCAGTGTGTATAATGGGTTGCACCTTTTTCCACTGCCCAATCCTTCATGGCATTAGCGACAACCTCCGCCACTTCCGGAGCTAGCTCTTGACCAAGGATCATTGTTTTTTTCAATGCTTTAAAGGTATCCTTTGGTAATCTTTCCTTCATAACTGACTCACTAAATACATTCGTTCCAAATAATTGCGTTACATTTTCCATCCTATTATTCCTCCTTTGAAATCTCTTTTCATCATCTTAAATATGAAAAAGACGTACTCAATAAACTTGAGAACGCCTTTGCTCTTAAGAAATAACCTATATTGTGTATTGTGAAAACTTAATCATAGCTCATTTATGATTATACTATATCATAGGCCTTCAATAAATGCAAGATTAAAAACCTCATAAATTATAATTCGGAATATTCTGACATTTTAATCCTGTGATTAATTTGAAAGTTTCCTTAAACTTCATACATCAGTATAATGGCTTCTGCGATTTTTATTTTGGATATGCCCTTGTCCATACTTTGTTTTTGGATACGTCGATGGGCTTCTTCTTCTGTCAAGTTCATATTCTCCATCAATAACTGTTTGGCTTTCTCGATTATAGCATCCGTATTTGTTTTTGTTTTTAGATGGTCCAGTTGCTTTTCTAGCATTTCAATACTTTTTGAAGTCTTAACCAACAAATCAACTGTTCCCATAAGCATCTGTTTGCTACAAGGCTTGGTTAAAGGTACAAATGTTGGTTCTTGACTTAAGTTGATGAAATGTTCCATTTCTCCATGACTTATTAAAGCGATAACCGGACAAAGTCTTTCACCAATAATAATCTCCGATAGTTCATGACCATTCATACCCTTTAGTTTATAGTCCACAATAGCCAAGTCAGGATAAACTGTATGCACTTTTCTCAATAAGTCATGTCCACTTGTTGCTTCACCAATGACACTCAAACCGTTTTCCAATAAGAACAGACTCAGTTGCTTTATGATTTTTTCATTTGACGACCCTATTATCACCCGAGTACTCATTGCATTCATCCTCTATTACCTGTGCCATATAGATATTAGAAAATACTTTTCGTCATACCCTAATATCTTGATGTGTACGTATCAACTTCCCAAGCATGTACTTGTTTTTGATAAGCATCCCATTCAAAGCCTTTGGCCTTAATATAACTGTCATAGACATTACCAAGGGCCTCTTTTATAACTGGGTCCTTTGATAATTCGATAATTGCTTCCTTCAAATCACTGGGTAGTGTATCTTCTGACAATATATTGGATATAGCTCTAAGTTGATCTGAATTCATCATTTCAGGTGGCATAATTTTATTATTGATACCATCAAGTCCAGCTTTAAGAATAACTGACAACCCTAAGTAGGGATTACATGACGGATCTGGGCTCCTTAATTCCAGTAAGGCTTCTTCGCCTCTTACTGTAGGGATTCTAACCAAAGGACTAAGATTGGATGTTGACCAACCTATATGTACCGGCGCTTCAAAACCAGGCACCAAACGCTTGTACGAGTTAACTGTAGGATTGGTTATAGCTGTTATGGCTTTTGAATGGGCAAGTAGACCACCCAGAAAATAATACGCTGTTTGGGATAATTTTAATGGATCTTGCGCATCATAAAAAATATTTTTACCATTTTGATCCTTGAGCTTCATATTAATATGCATACCTGATCCGTTAATATGACTCAATGGTTTTGGCATAAAAGTGGCATGTAAACCGTGCTTTTGAGCAACAACCTTGACCACTAACTTGAAGGTGACGATTTGATCGGCCATCGTGATAGCATCTGCCGACTCAAAGTCAATCTCATGTTGACCGGGTGCATCTTCATGATGACTTGCACGGATTTTGAAACCCATTTCCTCTAAGGTCAAAACCATATCTCTTCGAACATTCTCTCCCAAATCCATAGGCCCTAGATCAAAATAGCCTGCCTTATCATGGGTGATGGTTGTCGGATCACCATTTTCATCTGTTTGAAACAAAAAGAATTCAAATTCCGGTCTTACGTCAAAAGCATACCCCATAGTTTCCGCCTCGGCAATCGCATGCTTGAGTACACCTCTTGGATCATCGCCATAGGGTTCTCCTGTTGTTTTATAAATATCACAGATTAGTCTGGCCACTTTACTTTGATGGGTTCTCCAAGGAAAGCTTACAAATGTGTCCAAGTCCGGAATCAAATACATGTCTGATTCTTCCATCCTGACAAAACCGGATATGGATGAGCCGTCGAACATAATCTCTCCATTCAATGCTTTATCAAGTTGATCCACTGTGATTGCAACATTTTTTAATGCGCCTAAAATATCTACAAATTGTAAACGAATAAACTTAATATCTTCATCAGCTACTATTCTTTGGATGTCCGCTTTAGTATACTTTTTACCTTCCACCAGATACCGCCTCCTAGGTTTTAATTTGATTAGAAAAAGGCGCATCTATTGTGTTCTCCACTATAGAAACGCCTTTGTTTCATATTTATTATAAATTAATATTTTCTGTTAATCAATCTAATGTTAACGGTCAAAAAATAAATTTCAAATCAGATAAACGTCTTTCTATTTCATGCATGACTTTTTGTTCTTCAAATTCGTCTACCGCCAAGAAAGTAACAGAGAATCGTACAAAGTTTCCAGCATCATCCCATGGTACGGTCGAAATTGATTTTTCTTTGATTAAATACTGAGAAAAATCTTCTGCATTTTTGAACTTGGGTCCATTTTTAACGCCTTTTGGAATGGGTACATATAAATAGAAAGATCCTTTTGGTTTTGTTGCCTTAAGTCCAATCTTATTTAAAGTAGCAACCAACATATCATGTCTTCTTGAGTACTTTGCACATGTGTACTCCGTTATGCTTGGGTTCTCAAGTGCCGTTATTCCGGCTTTTTGAATCGCTTTGAACTGACCTGAATCGTTGTTATCCTTAACAGTTGCAAATGCATTAACCGCTTTGGCATTTCCTACTACAAAAGCCATACGCCATCCTGTCATATTAAAAGCTTTGGACAAAGAATGTATCTCAATACCTACTTTTTTAGCTCCAGGCACACTCAAAAAACTTAAAGGCTTATTGCCGTCAAACATCAAAGCACCATAGGCTAGATCTGATACAACTAGTACATTGTTACTTTTTGCAAACTCTACCACTTTTTTGTAAAAAGCTTTGGTTGCTGTAGCCCCAGTTGGGTTATTCGGGTAATTGAGATATAAAAGTTTAGCTTTCTTCAATATATCTTTTGGAATTGCATCCAAATCCGGTAGAAATTTGTTTTCTGCTAACAATGGCATATTATAAACATCGCCACCAAGCCACTTACTCATGGTACCCATTACCGGGTAACCGGGCACTGTCATGAGGGCAATATCCCCTGGATTTATGAAGGCTTGAGCTACCATTGCAAGTGCAGGCTTAGAACCAATGGAATGGTTCACTTCTAAAGAAGCGTCAATTTTTACACCATAGATATCTGCCATATACTTTGATGCTGCTTCTTTAAATTCAGATATACCATTATCAGCGTAATCTCGATTTTCCCATTTTTGAGCTTCTTCTATCAACCTTTCAACAACTCTATAATCAGCCATTGCATCCGGTTCTCCTACACCCATGTCAATAATCTCAACATCGGGTCTTTCAGCCATCGCGGCCTTCTTAGCCCTCTTGATTTTTTCAAACTTATAAATTACCGTACTTTTTCCAAATTGATTACCACCAATTCTTTCTGCAATTAAGTTTTGTACAAATTGTTCTGCCATTATTTTCCTCCTTATAACTCACTAAGTTAATAAAATGTGACGACTTACCAAACGCCTTCAAAAACCGTTACAGCAGGTCCCGACATGAAAACATGATTGGTTGCTTCATCCCATTCGATGATTAATTGCCCACCGATTAAGTCAACAGCAGCTTTTCTATTTGTTTTTCCATTCAAAACTGCTGCAACTAAAGTTGCACATGCTCCAGTTCCACAAGCCAATGTTTCTCCTGATCCTCGTTCCCATACGCGCATTTCGATGTTGTCTTCATCTTTAATCCTTGCAAACTCAACATTGATTTTCTGTGGAAATTTTTCATGAACTTCCAGCTTTGGACCAAGTTCATGAACGTGACTGTCTGTTATTTCATCTACAAATGCCACCGCATGAGGATTACCCATAGATACACAGGTCAAAGCATATGCTTGATGGTCCACAACCACCAATTCACCTATAACGGGCTCTAAAGTACTTACAACGGGTATTTTTCCTGGGGCTAGTATCGGTTCACCCATATCAACTTTTGCATAGGTTACACGATCTTTTTCCACTGTTAATTCTAGTTTTTTCATGCCCGCTAATGTTTCAACGGTTATTACTTTAGATTCTGTCATCTTGTTGTCATATACGTATTTTCCTACGCACCTAATCGCGTTTCCGCACATCTCCGCTTCTGAACCGTCTGCGTTAAACATACGCATTCTAAAATCTGAGGTATCCGAAGGTAGAATTAAAACAATACCATCTGATCCCACACCAAAATGCCGATCACTCATCTTAATGGCTAGCGATTCCGGATCACTAACATTTTCAATAAATCCATTAATATAAACATAGTCATTGCCACAACCATGCATCTTTGTAAATTTCATTTTATCACCTCTTGATTTAGTGGTACTAATTAAAACTACTATTTTACCAGTATACAATAAAAATTATGATTATGCAACATCGTTCACACAGCTTCATTATAAACGATTGTACCAAAAGGGTTTCCTTTATACAATACTATTTTAATAGAGAATCCTATATCTTATTATGTGTCAAAGACCCGAATTTCTCTATTTTAAGTTACATGGAAAAACACTTACCAAATGGAGTGACTTCCTAATTTATATGTGATATACAAATCAAACGTATTTACTCGGTTCTTCCCTAGTAAGAAAATAATTTAAATTTACTATTGTTTTTTGCAATAAAACATATCGTTAGGTGGTCGCTAAGGTGCAAATATTGCATCAAATACCAATTTCTTTGAATATTTTCGAAGCAATTACCTTGACAATTATGAGTTAAACGTTATAATTATAAACACAGACAATGGAGTCTAATGGTTCTATCAACTTGTTCTTTCATATTTTTCTGATGGTATAGAAGATGATTAGGAAGAACAGGATATAGCGTCATATTAAGATTCTTTTTTTGTACACAAATATTAGGAGGGCATTTAAATGAAAATTTCTAACAAAATCTTCGCATTACTACTAACGTTATTGCTTATTGTTGGCATGACAGCTTGTTCAGGCGACAATAAAGAAACAACGGACACAACAACGGATACAGCGACAGAAACGAGTGCCGAACCAAAGATTCTTAAGGTTCAAGTGGATGTTGAAGTTGCATCCATGGATCCACAAATAGCTACAGATGGTACCTCTTTTGAAGTTATGGGTACTATGGTTGAAGGACTTTACTCTGTTGATGCAGCTGGAACTCCAATACTAGCTATGGCAGAGCGTGTTGATAAAAGTGAAGATGGTCTTACTTATACTTTTACTTTAAGAGACGCAAAGTGGTCCAATGGCACACCCGTTACCGCTAATGACTTTGTATTTGCTTGGAAACGACTTGTCGATCCAGCAACTGCAAGTGAATATTCCTTCATTGCTGATATTGCTGGTTTTAAAAATGCTTCAGCAATCATTGCCGGCGAAAAAGGTGTTGACGAACTTGGTGTAACTGCAAAAGATGACAAAACCTTAGTGGTTGAGTTGGCCTTCCCAGTATCCTACTTCGAGTCATTAATGTCATTTAATTCATTCTTCCCAGTAAACGAAGCGTTCTTTACTGAAAAAGGTGATTTATTTGGTACCTCACCTGATACATTATTAGCAAATGGACCTTTCAAAATGTCTTCTTACGAACCAGCTGCTACAACTATTGAATTAGTTAAGAACCCTGATTATTGGGATGCTGATGCAATCAACATTGACGGAATTCAATACCAAGTTATCAAAGAAGCACAACAGACTATGCTTGCTTATCAAAATGGTGATTTAGATATCGCAACCCTTGCTGGTGAACAAGTTGAACAATTCAAGGCAGACCCTGAGTTCAACAATGTCGTGGCTGGTTACTTATGGTATATTTCTCCTAACCTAACCGTTCCTGGCCTTGAGAATGTAAATCTTCGTAAAGCAATTGCCTTATCTTATGATAAATCAGCTATTGCTAACAACATTCTAAAAGACGGTTCAATCGTTGCCAACTTCGCAGTGCCTACTTTACTTGCGACTGGACCTGATGGAAAAGATTACCGTGAAACTGCTGGTACTTATTACGAAACTGATAAGGCAAAAGCTAAAGAATTTTTTGAAATGGCAAAAACAGAATTATCTCAAGATACTTTCGCCTATACTTTGATTGTTGAAGATACCGAATCCGCTCAAAACGTGGCTCAGTTTATTCAATCAGAAGTACAAACCAATCTTCCTGGAGTAACCATTACGATTGAAACAATGCCTAAGAAAAACCGCGTTGAAAGAATGCAAAGTGGTGAGTTTGAACTAGGCTTAACCAGATGGGGGCCCGATTATGCTGATCCTATGACTTACCTTGATATGTGGACAACAGGAAGCCCAAATAACTATGGTTTCTGGTCAAACCCTGAATACGATGCTATCATTCAGTCCGCAAAAGACGGTGAACTATCTCTTGACTTAGTAGCACGTTGGGAAGCACTAAAAGACGCTGAAGCTATAGTAATGGACGAAGCAGTTATTCTTCCCGTCTACCAAAAAGGTAATGCTGTCATGATTAAAAGTGCTGTTGATGGTGTTGAATTCCACTCAGTTGGCATTAACCGAATCTACAAAAACGTTACAAAAAACTAATCTATACTTATAGGTGCATCGTAAATTAATTATGATAACAGTGGTTAGATCATAACCACTGTTAATCTTTTGTTTAAGGAGTTATGCTCATGAAGAAGTACTTGTTAAAAAGAATTGTTATCTCTTTCGTCACCTTGTTAGCAATTTTGTTAATCCTTTTTTTGATGTTAGAGTTCATGCCAGGTTCTCCATTTAATGATGAAAAACTAACTGAAGCACAAATTGCATTGTTGAATGCAAAATATGGATTAGATCAACCTATTTTTATTAGATTTTTTAATTATGTGAAGAATATGTTGACTGGGGATTTTGGTGTGTCTTACACCATATCCAAAAATACACCTATCTCTACCCTCTTATTGTCACGACTTCCTATATCCTTAAAAATAGGTGGCCAAGCTGTACTTCTAGGTACTATCATTGGCTTAGTATTAGGCATCATCGCTGCTCTAAAGCATAATACCATTTGGGATACCTTGACAACGGTTATTTCAGTTATCGGTGTCAGTTTACCTTCTTATGTTTTTGCATTAGCGCTTGCATATTTTTTAGGTTACAAATTACAAATGTTTCCTTTACTCTATTCTAGTAAAGCGCCTTTTGAGTCTTCGATCTTACCTACAATTTCCCTATGCATGTTCACCATAGCTTCTATCGCCAGATTCACACGGACAGAGATGATCGAGGTCATGGGTTCTGATTATATACAGTTAGCTGAGAGCAAAGGTATCAGTGGTGTCCATTTGATTCTAAGACATCAGCTTAGAAATGCCCTTATTCCTATTATTACTGTTCTCGCACCACTCATTGTGGGGCTAATGACAGGAAGCCTTGTTATTGAAAAGATTTTTTCAATTCCTGGTATTGGTAGCCTTTTAGTTACTGCCATTCAATCCAATGATTATAATGTCATCATCGCATTGGCTTTTATCTACAGTGCTATGTATATTGGAATTATGTTGATTGTCGATATCTTATACGGCATTATCGACCCACGTATACGTCTAGCAAAGGAGGTAAGTCATGAATAATGATTTAACGCGAGAAACATTCATTTTTGAAAAAAATGATTTTGAATTTATTGGTGAAGAAAATATTTCTCAGATAGATGAAACTTATGCCAGTCAATCCTATTGGAAAGATGTTGCTATGAGATTTATTAAAAATAAAGGCGCTGTCTTTGGTCTCATATGTATCATCATCATCATTATGATGTCCATTATCGGTCTTGACTTGAACGATAACGATTTTGATACTCAGATTATTACCCATCAAAATCTGCCACCTCGTGTACCTCTTATTGAAAAGTTCGGCATCCTAGATGGAAGTGAAAAACTCAACACCTCAACTGGCGTCTTGGATCAAAATAAATATATTGCCACTGACGGTAGTACTACTGGTTTGGAAGATACCTACTATTGGTTTGGTACAGATGTTTTAGGGCGGGATATTTTCACCCGAACTTGGATGGGAACACGGATTTCCTTATATATCTCTTTGGTTGCTGTACTCATTGATATGCTCTTTGGTCTTAGTTATGGCCTCATCTCTGGTTACTATGGTGGGAAAATCGACAATGCCATGCAACGCTTTGCAGAAATCCTCAATGGAATTCCAAACCTTGTCGTCGTAACCTTATTAATCATTGTCCTTAGGCCTGGTCTTGTTACCATAACCTTCTCTCTTATGATTACTGGGTGGATCGGTATGAGTCGAATTGCCAGAGCCCAGATGTTAAAGCTTAAAGAACAAGAATTTGTGTTAGCATCTAGAACCCTTGGGGCTAAGAACTTCTTCATTATTTTCCGTGAGATTCTACCTAATATCTTTGGACAAATCATCACGACCACTATGTTTTCAATTCCAAATGCCATATTTACAGAGGCATTTTTAGCTTTCATAGGTTTAGGGGTTCCAGCTCCAATGGCTTCACTAGGCTTACTCATCAGTGATGCTTTCAAGTCATTTACCACGCACCCCTACATGATTATTCCACCTATTGTTGTTCTAGGCTTACTTATGTTAAGTTTTAATATGTTAGCGGACGGTATCCGAGATGCTTTTGACCCTAAAATGAAAGAAATGTAAGGAGGTATTAGAATGAAATCAGAAAAAATCTTATCTATTCGAGATTTATCCATATCTTTTAAAACCTCTTTAGGATCCGTTGATGCCATTAGAGGTGTCGAACTTGATTTACATAAAGGGGAAACCTTAGCTGTTGTTGGCGAAAGTGGTAGTGGTAAATCTGTCACCATGAAAGCGGTTATGGGTATACTAAGCGGTAACGGTGTCATTAATTCTGGTACCATAGATTTTACGTATCATCGTGATGAAGAAAAAATCGACGTGGACATACTGAAGTTATCGAAAAAACATATGCGGCGACATATTAATGGTAAACATATCGCAATGATATTCCAAGATCCCATGACATCCCTAAACCCTACCATGAATATTGGTGCTCAGATTATGGAAGGCATGATATGGCACAAGCGAGCTAATAAAAAAGAGGCACACAAAAGAGCTATAGAACTGTTAGAACTCGTTGGTATTAATGATGCATCTAAGCGAATGAAGAATTATCCACATCAACTATCCGGAGGTATGCGCCAAAGAGTTGTTATCGCTATCGCTCTTGCCTGTAATCCTGACCTTCTCATATGTGATGAACCAACAACCGCCCTTGATGTTACCATACAAGCTAAAATTCTTGAATTAATCAAAGACATTCAGAAGAAAATGAATATATCGGTTATTTATATCACTCATGACCTTGGCGTTGTAGCAAAAGTCGCTGATTACGTTGCTGTAATGTATGCTGGTAAGATTGTTGAAAAAGGTACGGTTGAAGAAATCTTTTATGAACCAAAACACCCTTATACATGGGGACTGTTATCAGCAATGCCTGACCTTGATACAACCGATGATCAACTCTATACGATTCCTGGATCACCCCCAAATCTTAGTCACAATGTTGAAGGTGATGCCTTTGCAGTTCGAAATATTTATGCCTTACAAATCGATCATAGGCTAGAACCACCTATGTTCCAAGTGTCTGATACACATTTTGCAGCAACATGGTTGTTACATGATGAATCACCAAAAGTAGACATGCCTAAAGAATTAACTGAGCGGATTCAGCGTATGCTAAAGGAGGCTAAATAATATGGAACAAAACAAGCCTTTATTACAAGTCCATGGACTTAAACAATTTTTTAGAATTAATCGGAATTATACTGTCAAAGCTGTCAACGGTGTTTCCTTTAAAATCTATCCTGGGGAAACCTATGGTCTAGTTGGTGAGTCCGGAAGCGGTAAATCAACTATTGGAAGGTCCATCATTCGTCTTTATGACCCAACAGCTGGAAAGATTGAGTTTGATGAAATCGATATGTCTGGCAAACTATCTGACCAAGACTTAAAACATCTACGTACCAATATGCAAATGATATTTCAAGACCCTATGGCAAGTCTAAATCCTCGAAAAAAGGTTATGGAGATTATTGCCCAAGGTTTGGATATTCATAAGCTCTATACGACAAAAGCGGAACGTGAAGAGAAAGTCTACAAAATCCTTGAAAAAGTAGGCCTATCAAAAGAGCATGCTAATCGATACCCACATCAATTTTCAGGTGGGCAGCGACAACGTATCGGAATTGCTAGAGCATTAATTATGAACCCAAAATTAATCATAGCTGATGAAGCCATAAGCGCTCTTGATGTATCTATTCAAGCCCAAGTCGTTAACTTGATGAAGGCGATTCAAAAGGAAACGAACATTGCTTTTTTATTCATTGCTCATGATTTATCAATGGTTAAGTACATTTCTGATCGAATTGGTGTCTTACACAATGGGTATTTATTGGAAAGCGGTACAAAAGAAGAAGTCTTCTCTAACCCACTTCACCCTTACACCAAGTCCTTGTTATCAGCTATTCCACACCCAAATCCCAATGTGGAGAAGGCAAGAATATCAGAGACCTATGATTATGAAACTAGCGGAATAGATTATGGTCAAGGATCAGAACAGCATATAAGTGGAACCCATTATGTTCATGGCACTGTTGAAGATATTAAAAAATGGTCTGAATAATCCTAAAAAAAAATTCAAAATCCTATATTTGAATTCAGCCCATATATATACAGACGCTTCATTATAAGAATCTTCTTTTGATCATTCATGAATCAAACGCCTCTACTATATGTAGATTTTTAATAATATTAAATTTCTGATAAATCAAGAAAAGACTCTTCCGCTCTACCCCTTAGTTTGGTATAATGTCAGAGTGTAAAGGAGGCATCGTATATGAATTTTTCAAAGCATGCCAATCAAAAAAAAATACAGAGGCTCAATTCAAGATATACAAAAATCATGAAACTCATGGGTACATCTTCCGTTCGCGTACTTTTTTTCAGTTTACTACTTGTTGCTGTTTTAGGTATTTCCGGTGGTATTGGCGTGGCTAAGGCCATATTAGACGCTTCACCGGAACTGGATTTTGATTCTCTTGTACCTGTTGGATATACTTCCTTCGTCCGCAATCAAGATGGTGTTATCTTACAAGAGCTATCTACCGGTGATGCAAATCGTATCTATGTTGAAATTGATGAGATTCCAAAACATGTACAAGATGCTTTTATTGTCATAGAGGATGAACGTTTTTATGAGCATAACGGTATCGACATGCGTGGTATTTTTAGAGCCATATTCGTCAATCTAAAATCCGGCGACTTAAGTGAAGGTGCCAGTACAATCACTCAGCAAGTTATCAAAAACAATGTTTTATCTTCCGAAAAAAGTTTTGAACGTAAAATTCAGGAACAGTATCTTGCCATACAGGTCGAGAAAACCTTAAGCAAGGATAAAATCTTGGAACTGTACTTAAATACAGCCGGACTTGGCAGAGGTACCAATGGCGTACAAGCTGCAGCAGGACGTTATTTCAATAAAGATGTATCTGAACTGACAATAGCAGAAGCTGCCGTCATTGCCGGCATTACCCAACGTCCAACCGATTATGATCCAGTGACAAATCCCGAAAATAATCGTAATCGACAACTAATTATTCTACAGTATCTTTTGGATCAGGGTAAAATCTCTAATGCCGCTTATCTGGAAGCTAAAGCAGAAAATGTATATGATAAAATTCAGATTACCAATCAAGAATTTGAAACAAAATCTGACTATTCTTATTTTGTTGACGAAGTGATTCGTCGTGTTGCATCCGACCTAGAAGTACAAAAAGGTTATACTGCAACTCAAGCCATTAACCTCATCTATCGAGGTGGTCTTGACATTTACATCACCCAAGATACCAGTTTGCAAAATATATTGGACCAATCCTTTGCTGATGAAAATAATTTTCCCACCGTTCAAGATGACTATAATGTAAAGCTTATGTATACTGCTTCTGTTCAAACAGATGAAGGTGTCATTCACCATTATGAAGAAAAGTTGCTTCAATCTGATGAGGAAGCCCTTGAGCACATTGAGTTCTTAAAAAGTGAATGGATCGGTGAAACAGATCGACTCATCTCCGATAATGCTTTATTTATACCTCAGCCTCAGGCCGCCATGGTTGTCATAGATTATCATACGGGTCAAGTTAAAGCAATCACTGGAGGCCGTGGTCAAAAAATAGGTAACCAAGTCCTAAACCGTGCCACCATGAGCAAGCGACAACCCGGTTCCACTTTCAAAATATTAGCGGCTTATCTACCCGCACTGGACACTATGGGTTTAACCTTGGCCAAAGTATACGATGACGTACCCTTAACCCTTCAAATACCTGGTGCAGGCTCTTATTCTCCGAAAAACTGGTATGACCACGCAGCCTATAACTATTGGGGCTTATCTACCATTCGAGAAGGTATCCAATGGTCTATGAACCTATTGGCCGTCAAAACCATGAATGATATTGGTATTCAAACCGGTTTCGATTATTTGAAAAACCTTGGTTTCACAACACTTGTTGAAAGAAGAGATGTTAATGGCACTATTTTCTCTGATAAAAATATTGTTTTACCCTTAGGTGGCTTAACCGATGGCGTAACACTACTTGAGCTAACGAATGCCTACGGGGCTATTGCTAATAACGGTGTTTATATCGAGCCATCCTTCTATACAAAGGTACTTGCACATGATGGCTCTTTGCTCCTATTAAAAGAGCCTTTCACTCAAACTGTTATGAAGGAAACAACGTCTTTCTTACTTACCAATGCTATGGAAGATGTGGTAAGAGCCGGTACCGGTACTGCTGTACGTTTTAACAATATGGCTATTGCTGGAAAAACTGGTACTACAAGTGATTCAAAAGACCTGGCATTTATCGGTTATACCCCTTATTATGTAGCAGGCGTTTGGTTAGGCCATGATGATCCTGAGAAAATGAGTCACAACCAACGTTATCATACACTCCTATGGCGGGATGTCATGTCCAAGATTCATGAAAATCTGGAAAATAAAAGCTTTCAGAGACCTGAAGGCATTGTACAAGCCACCATTTGTACAAAATCCGGTAAACTTGCCGTGAATGGTCTATGTACACATGACCCTCGAGGCTCTACAGCAAGAACTGAGTACTTTGCTGCCGGTACTGCACCAACAGAAGCATGTGATGTTCATGTAAAGATAACCGTATGTAAGGATTCTGGTCTTTTGCCAACCGTATATTGTCCCACTGACAGCTTGGTTCAACGCGTTTATACTGCTAGAACAGAACCTTTAGATCCAGCTTCATGGGATCCTGCAAGACCACCAAGGATTCGGGATTATGTCTATGAACTACCGAGTACAATAGAAAATGAATACTGTAACATCCACACACATATTGAGCCAATCCCTCAACCCTTACCTAACACCCTACCTTCTCTACCGTTAGAATAAAGAGTATTTAACCTCTAAAATAAACAAACAAAAAGAACCGGATTCGGTTCTTTTTGTTTGTAAAGCAATCCATTATTAATAATCTAATAGTCCTTCCATATCTAAGACTTCACCCTCATAATCAATAACAATACCAAGACAAAAATTTGAGTCATCATATTCAAGACTCCATGTCAACATATTAAAATCATAAACGTCATGATTCGGATCAATAATACTGGGTATTCCAATATCGGCTATCTTGTTGTCCACATCAAAAAGAGAGATCGCATTACCGGCAATAATGTTACATGTTTCTTTCATAACTTCACCTTTGGTTTCATTATATAAATCTTCAGTAATGTCATCAAGGGTATCGAAAGACATTATTGCCTTCGCGAGCCGTTTAATCAAAGCTTTGTTTGCCGAGAAATAAAATGCACCGGACTTTGGACCACTAAAAGGGATGATAACTGTTACATCAAAAATCTCAACACCTTTATTAATACCTGAAACGGACAAGGGCAGATTCAATACACTATTGGATTTTAGGTAGATTTTACAGGATTCCACATAAAGATCCAGTACAATCGGCAATGAGAAAAACTTAATGAATTTCGCTTGGTTCTTAGGCAATAATATTTTGACCGTGGTTCCAAAATCCATAAGGGAGCTAACCCTAATTTTCCCCCCAATTTTTTCAACTTCAGCTTTAACCGCTGCCATACCTACGCCTCTGCCACTTAAAGTTTCTGCATAACTTTTTGTACTAAAATTCGGTTCAAAGATGAGGTTTAGCATTTCTTCCTCACTCATTTTCTCTGCAATTTCTTCTGTGACTATTCCCTTACTAATCGCTTTATAATAAACCTCTCCTAAATCAATACCTCTACCATCATCTGATATTCTGATCTCAAAAAAATTACCCACATCATCAATGTTGCAACTAATTTCTCCAAAGGGTGTCTTTCCTGCCATAAGCCGTTCTTCTTCATTTTCTATACCATGTTCAATGCAATTATTAAAAACATGGACTAAGGATCTAAAAATATCCCGATAATAATTAACATCAACAAAAACTTCATCTCCTGATAATATCGCTACATTTACTGTTTTATCTTTAATACTTGCCGTTTTAGCACTTTCTCTTGCATAAAACATCAATACATCACCAATCGATTTATAGAACAGCTGATCCACAATGCTTAGAATTAAAGATGCTTCTTTATCATAAAAATATCGATGAACCGTCTGATAAACTTTCTTAAGGTTATTTTTATTGACCGATAGATAGAGTTCATCTTCGAAGAAAGAGCTACCTGTTATATCTGTTACTATTTCCAAGTCTTCATAAATAATATTTCTAAGCTTATTGCCCAGATTAAGGTCTACTTTATCCCCATTAATAAGTCGATCTTCTAAAGTATGTAAAAAAGGTACAATATGCAACAAGTTATACATCCCAAAATTCCCTTTGAATGTATGAACTTTGTTGATAATCTCCTCTGATTTATAAATGCCTTCATTAATATCTTTTGTAAAGTCAAGGAATTCATTCACAAGTTCCACAATATCATCACGATTGAGCATGGTGCTGACCACCATTTTCAGTTTATTTCTTTCTTCGGATAGGGTTAGCTCATAACGTTTTGCTTCTGTTATATCTGACATAACAACTATGAGTGCTGATATCTGATTCTTATCTTTTTCCATTTCGTAGGTCAAGCGGAAAAAGTGATTGCCTATTTCAAGCTCTTCAGGTAATAATTCAAAACACAAATCAGAAGGTATACTTCCTTTAAACAAATCTTCCAAAAGTTCCTTAATGAAACCTTCTTCCTCTCTTATACCAATTAACTCAGCTAAATCTTCCCCATTAATGTTTTTGCCAAAAATACTGTTACAAACTTGTGTCAAAACATCCTCAACGACACCACTTGGTCCAACCTTAAAAAAGCCTTCGCCCATGTTTTTATAAACATGTTCTTGTTGACTCTTTAAAGCTTGTGCTTCTTTCTTTTCATTTTTATAAATAATCGTTATTTCTTTAAGAATACTGTACGTTACTAAAAACCAAAACATACACAGTGGTACAATGCCAACAAGATTTCTCTCAAGAACCACTTCTGGATTAATTATAGAAGGGAGTTGCCTAATTACAATAGATAAAATAATAGTAGCAGCCACATTAATGCCAAACCTTTTCATTTTTAATGTATGATGGCTGTACATAAGTTGGATGATGGATAAAATGATGCTTCCGATTAATACCAGTATCAAATACTCTGCATACTTATTATAAGTATGAACATCTTTAATTAAAAATGTTACACCGATAACCGCCAATATTATAGAAGGTGCTACAAAATAACGCTTGGCCTTCGTATTAAAGAATTTAGTCGCCCCTATGATTGAAAATGCAGCAAGAAATATGTAAGTTCTATTTATTCTAAAAGCCATAGAATAATCCATGGAGTAATAATTATCCCCTATTAGTTCCATAGAATGAATGGATAAGAATATAACTGCAATACTTAGGCAAATATAAGATGAATATACAACTGAATCTCTAACACGTATGAGGGAAAAAGAAAGAAAGATTAATACTATTGATAATAATAGTGTTCCTAAGACCACAAAAGAAATTAACCAATACTCAAACATACTCCATTGTCTGTTTCTTATCATAGAAACATCATTTAAAATACTTAGATTTCCTTTAATACCTGTATTAATTATACTTCTTGTTTTAAAGGTTATCGTATTGTTTTCCTGAAGAAGATGTTGGTGCAGCGGAATGATATGTGTTTTCTTACCCACATCACTTCGTCCATGCATATAATCCCCTATGGAGGCAATATGCGTACCATTAAAATATACTTCAAATGCCTGTACCGTAAAATAACCAACACTCAAGAAAAGATGTTGGTTGCTCACTGAGGTTAACTCATCTTTAGTTATTTGAATCTTATACTCAATATATTCCGGATCTTTATGTGTCTTAGTATGGTGCATGCCATTACCAAAATCAGATTCGACCCTTGTCAAGGGTATCTCAAAAGTTGAGGCTTCTCCAATACCTATGTTTAGATTTGTATAGTTGAACGCTAGGATTGCAACCAACAAAACACACCCAAATAATAAAATATATGGCAAGTCCTTAGTAAGCTTCATTTTTTACATCTCCCATAGAACTTTTTCTACAACTTCCTTAAACCGTTCCACTTCAAAAGGCTTAATAATGAAATGTTTAGCGCCTTTTTCCAAAGCTCTTAGCACCATTTTCTTTTGGTTCAATGCACTTACCATGATGATATTGGCATTTGGATGCTTAGCAATAATCGCTTCTACCGCTTGAAGGCCATTCATATTTGGCATGGATATATCCATGGTCACTATATCTGGAAGCAAAGCATCAAACTTCCTTAAAGCCTCTTCACCATCTTGTGCCATGCCAGCGACTTCATAGTGAAGGCTTTCAATAATCTTAACCAATTTATTTCGCATTAAAATCGAGTCATCTACAATCAATACTCTAACCTTTAAATCCATTTTAAACGCCTCACTTTCTCATCTATACTTATAGGTATCCCCATCTTTCTATCCATAATATTTTATACATATGTAAGTTATGGTTGGAAGATATTATAATTATACACTTTGGCCTTTTGTTTGTCTACTGAACCTTCAATGAACCAGACCTTCCTCTACCGGAACCTTTACTTCCAATACATAATAAGCTATAATGTATTGGTTAAGGCGTCAAAACCATATCGTTGAACTTTCACATATACCAAATGTGCGTTTAGTGAAACTTAGTTTTGACCCTTTAACTATATAATGAATATTTCAATAAGTTTTATTGATGTATAAAGGCTTATTACACACAAGGAGTGAATACTATGTTGACAGCACAACTTACCAAACTTATGGAAGCATCTTTCTTAGCCTGTGGTTACGATCCAACGTATGGACAGGTCGTCACCTCAGCCAGACAGGACTTATGTCAATTTCAATGTAATGGCGCAATGAGTGCTGCAAAAGCTTATAAAAAGGCACCTTTTATTATTAGTGATGAAGTTATTAATCATCTTAAATCCACAGAACACTTCGAAAATATGTTCTCATTGGCTGAGACTGTAAAACCCGGTTTTATTAACTTATCCCTTTCTGATCAATACTTAGCGGACTATATTGAAAGTATTTCTGAGGATTCTAGAGTGGGCGTCGAAAAAGCTACAGACCCTGAAAAGATTGTTATTGACTATGGTGGACCTAATGTTGCAAAACCTTTGCATGTTGGGCATTTAAGACCTGCCATCATTGGAGAATCCATCAAACGTCTCTTTAAATTCTTGGGGCATGAAGTCATCGGTGATGTTCATCTTGGCGATTGGGGTTTGCAAATGGGTATGATAATTGTAGAGGTAAACCGACTTTACCCTGATTTACCCTACTTCGACCCTGAATATGAAGGCCCATACCCTACTGAACCACCCTTTAATTTTTCTGACCTTGAAGAAATCTACCCTATAGCCAGCAACCGTTGTAAAGAAGACCCTGATTATAATGAAAAAGCGAAGAAAGCAACCTTTGATTTACAAAATGGCCGCCCGGGCTATATCGCTTTATGGAAACATTTTGTAGATTTATCTGTAAAAGATATCCTAACCATTTACAACCGCTTAGACGTTCATTTTGATTTATGGTATGGAGAAAGTGACAGCAATGCGTATGTCCCTAAGATTATTAACACACTTAAGTCAAAAGGTGCTTTGTATGAGAGCGATGGGGCTATGGTTGTTGATGTCACCCGTCCTGAAGATAAGAAAGAAATTCCACCGATTATCATTTATAAGTCTGACGGTTCTATTCTTTATGGTACCACAGATCTTGCTACCATTGAGCAACGTGTCGAAGACTTTGACCCCGACTATATTCTCTATGTTGTTGACAGCCGACAAGCCAACCATTTTATTCAAGTTTTTAGATGTGCTTCCGACCATGGTATTGCACCCTCCAAAACTTCTTTGGAGCATATCGGTTTTGGAACTATGAATGGAAAAGACGGCAGACCCTTTAAAACCAGAGATGGCGGCATTCTAAAGCTTGCTGACTTTATTGATTCTATTGAGGCGAATGCCAAAGAAAAAATCAATGATAAAGAAGGCGTCGATATTGAAACAACGGCAAGAATTGTCGGTCTAGCAACCCTTAAGTATGCTGACCTCTCTAACTACCGTATGAAGGATTATGTTTTTGATTTGGACAAATTCTCTTCATTTGAAGGCAAGACCGGTCCTTATATCCTTTATACCTATGTTCGTATTAACAATATTATGAACAAACTTCGAGAAGAATTATTCCAGCCTAGTACGATTGTAACGCCATCCAGTGAAGTTGAGCGTCAGTTAATGTTAAAAATCGACAATCTGGAAATAGCACTTACCTTGGCTGCCAAAGACCGTGCTCCCAATATTATATGCGAGTATGTCTATGATTTAGCTACCTTGGCGAATGGTTTCTACCATGCGCATCATATTATTAATGAAAAAGATCCTATAAAGCGTGGTTCATGGATGAAACTGCTTCAGATTACACAAAAATGTTTACTTTTGTGTCTTGATCTACTTGGTATCCAAGTACCTGAGAAAATGTGATACTAGGGTTAAATGTTAGGGCTTGAATCCTATTTGATAACAAAAAGCTGGGCTGACTCAGATTGTATTCTGAAACAGCCCAGCTCTTTTGTTTAATCATCATTATCTCTTGTATATACCATCTTCCTTAATCAAAATCTTTTCCTCTTTGTACAACCTACCTAGTGCCCTTTTAAAAGCACCTTTACTCATGTTAAATGCTTTATTAATGACATCCTTATCCGATTTATCATGGTAGGGTAGAAATCCACCTGCATCACATAATCTCAAATAAAGTCTTTCCGAGTCTGAATCCATTTGAAAATCGATTCTCTGAGCGGTTGTCAGATTCAACTTTCCGTCATCTCTCACTTTGGTAATACGTCCTTCAACCTTTTGACCGATTTTCATATTTGGTAATAGCTCATTTGATAGAATGAGGCCATAGTATTTACCTTCTACAGCTACAAAAGCACCCATATCTTCTTTAATATCATAAATCAAACCTGTGACTTGGTCGTTTTCTTTGTAAGGACTGTCACTTCGAAGAATTTTCTTTAGTTTCTGGGTGGCACAAAGCCTACCTGATTTATCTTCATATATACCTACCAATACCTTGTAACCTTTTTTGATCGGTCGTAACTGTTCACTAAATGGCATCAAAATATCTTTATCATAGCCCCATGCTAAAAAAGCGCCAAATTGATTGGTTTCAATAGCTTCTAATACCCCGATTTCACCATTACACAATAAGGGAGGCATTAATGTGCCTTGTAACTTCTTCTTCTGGTCCAAATAGCAATAGACCTCTATCTCATCACCTAACTCGTATACTTTTTCATCTCCGGCACGTTCTAATTCTTGATTTGACAGTACTATACTATTAATGAGATCATCGGAATTCTCATTGATAAATATACCAAGCGGTGTCTTCTTTACGACGTATAATGTCTGTTTTTTTCCTAATTCAATCATGGTCCACCTATTCCTCTAATAATTTCTTCAATTTTCTTAACGATTACCTGCAATCGTGCTAGTAACATATACACTTAATATAACAGTATTTTTTATATTCCACAAGATAAACCTTACCCTTTCTTCCTACATAAGGTCTAAGTAGCGCTTTCCATAGAATAAAAAAAACACCGACTTCATAGCCGGTGTTGCACAATATCTTATCATGCTAGCATTAAAAAGGGGGCTTCTATTCCTAGAATAGAAAATGAAAAAATATTTATCATCAAATATTTTGATACTCAAAGTATATATGACCTTTTAAAGCTTGTCAATAGCCCATCCCCCACTAATTACTTTTTGTCATATTTCACAAATCGCCTTAACCTATGTTTTTTTCGTGTAACGCCATTGACAGTTAGATTAGAGGTTGGTACAATATGTAGTGTATCAGTTTCTTGTTAACTACTATATATTGTAAATGAGGTGTACAGCTATGATAAAAGTATTAAAGCGTAACGGTACCGTTACAGCTTTTATTCCTGAGAAAATATCTACAGCCATCAAGCTCTCTATGGCTGAAACGAAAGATAGCGTTGATGAAATATTAGCGGCTTCAATAAGCGAACGTGTGGAAGAAAGCTTAGAGAAGATGCAAAGTCCTGTATCTGTTGAAGATGTACAAGATCTTGTGGAACAGTTCCTAATGGAATCAACCAGAAAAGATGCGGCAAAACGTTACATCTTATATAGATATGAACGTGACAAAACCAGAGATCAACGATCCAAGAGAATAGATGGACGCCTTTTAAGCGAGGAATTCATCAGTCGATATAAGCATCGCCCTAACCCAATGAAGCAACTTGGTAATTTTGTTTACTATAGAACCTATTCCAGATGGCTTCCCGAAGAAAAAAGAAGAGAATATTGGTGGGAAACTGTAAGAAGATCTGTTGAATATAATTGTAGCTTGGTACCAACAACCAAACGTGAAGCAGAAAAATTATATGATAATATTTTTAATTTGAGGCAATTCTTATCCGGTCGAACTTTTTGGGTTGGTGGAACTGACGTTGCCAAACACTATCCGATGGCTAATTTCAATTGTGCCTTCACCGTCATCAATAGCTTCAATGCCTATAAAGACTTGTTTTACTTATTGATGGTCGGTTCCGGCGTTGGCGTTAGAGTTCTTAAATCTGATGTGGCAAGACTGCCAAAGCTTAGAACGGATTTCGAAGTCATTCACGAAGACTATACACCTGTTCCGAAGCAGTTCCGTGAAGACAGCACAAGCCTTGACTTCTCCCACAATAATACAGTTAAAATTATTATAGGCGACAGTAAAGAAGGTTGGGTACAATCATTGGATTTCTTTATAAAAATTCTTTATTCCAATGAGTACCGTAGAATCAATACTGTGGTTATCAATTACAATAATGTTCGTCCAAAAGGAGAACTCTTAAAAACATTTGGTGGAACAGCCAGTGGACATACCAGTTTGAAAAATATGTTTACCAAAATAACCAATGTGGTACGACGACGTGGGGTTGTCCTTGGAGATGCACTTGTCAAGCTATTACCCATAGATTGTTTAGACATTGCAAATATCATAGGTGAAAACGTGGTTGTCGGTGGTGTTCGAAGAACTGCCGAAATCGTTCTGGTTGACTCGGATGATAAAGAATGTATTGAAGCTAAAAATGCGCTTTACAAACAAATTGATGGTCAATGGATTGTAGACCAAGATATCATTCACAGACAAATGAGTAACAACTCCATCTACTATCAGAGCAAACCAACAAGAGCGCAGCTTCATTGGCAAATCGAACAAATGCGTTATTCAGGTGAGCCGGGTTGGGTTAATGAAGTTGCAGGTGCCAAGCGTAGAACCAATATGAACGGCGTTAACCCTTGTGGAGAAATACTACTAGATTCTAATGGCTTGTGTAATTTAACAACGATTAATGTTTTTGCCTATGTAAACGATGATAATACTTTAGATTATGATGGTCTCATGGAAGCCCAGCGTCTATCTGCAAGGGCCGGATATAGGATGACCTGTGTAGAACTTGAGATTCCCGATTGGAATTTCATTCAAGACCGTGACAAACTTCTAGGATGCTCTTTGACCGGGTGGCAAGATATGGTAAACGCGCTTGCTTATGATCAAAAAGCTCAGGCAAAATTATTGCGTGACCTTAGATCTGTGGCTATAGATGCTGCCAATGAATATGCCAGTGATATTGGTGAAAACCCACCACTTCTTGTAACAACTGTAAAACCCGAGGGAACTTTGAGTCAGTTGCCTACAGTATCTAGTGGTGTACATTACTCTCATTCTCCTTATTATGTGAGACGGGTTAGAATTAATGCTTCAGATCCACTTGTAAAAGTGTGTGAGGAATTAGATTATCCTATTTTCCCCGAAGTAGGACAAGATATGGCAACTTGTACGACTAAGGTTATTGAATTCCCTGTAAAGGCTCCTAATGGCACAACAAAGTACGACGTGTCTGCACTAGAACAACTAGAAAACTATAAGCTCTTCATGGAAAACTACGTGGATCATAACTGCTCCATAACCATTCACGTCCGTGAACATGAGTGGGATCTCGTTGAAGAATGGGTATGGGAAAACTGGGATGATGTTGTTGCACTATCCTTTTTATCCCTAGATGATAGTTTCTACCAATTGCTCCCTTATGAGTCCATTACAGAGGAGGACTATAATGAAAGAAAAGCACAAATGAAACCTTTCATTCCTAGTCTACTTTCTAAATATGAAAAACATGAGATTGAGTTGGATCTTGGCACAGAAACTTGTGATGGCGGTGCTTGCCCTATCCGTTAATATTATCCTATAATAACACAAAAAACCGGATCATCTTAGGATGAATCCGGTTTTATAATAAAAGTATTGGTTTTATTTAGATTCTATTAGTGTCTCTACGACCTTTGCTTTTTCATCTGTTTTTAGAATCATTCTAGGTTTAGATCTAATGAGACTAAAAGTATAGAGACTTAAGCCAATCCATATCAATACAAAACTCAGTAATTGCTCCCTGGTAAAAGGTTCATCATAAACCAAAACACCTATAAGCAACATAAGTGTTGGCGCTATATACTGAAGAAAGCCTACACTTGACAAAGGTATTCTTTTAGCACCTTCTGTAAAACATAGTAACGGTACAATAGATACGATACCTGTTAAGCACATCAAAAATGTAACCCATGGTGACACTGTTATAAAATGAGCGCCACCCTTAGAACTAAGCCATAACATGTACATTATTGCGAGCGGTAAGCCCATCATCATTTCCACAAAAAGGCTGTTTAAAGTATCCAAATTTTCTTTTTTCTTATAATAACCATAGAAACCAAAGGACATAGCCACAGCAATGGATATCCATGGAAAACGACCATAGCCAAATGTCATATATAGGACACCCGCTACTGCAAAACCAACTGCTACTGTTTGCAGCCTCGTAATCTTTTCCTTAAGCAAAAGAAGTCCTAATAAAATACTGATAAGTGGGTTAATATAATAGCCAAGACTGGCTTGTACAATCTGATCCGAGCTAACAGCATAAATATATATAACCCAATTTGCCATAATTAAGAGACTGGTCATCATTAATATTCTTCTTTTATTGGATTGTTTTAAATAAGAAAGGAAAAGATGATTTCTTCTCCATATCAATACCAAGCCCATGGTTATAAATGAAAATATAATTCTCGTAGATAATACCTCAAATGGTAAAAGCATCGTTAGCTGCTTCCAATAAAAAGTCAGCAAACCCCACATAATATAAGATGAAAAAACTAAAGCATATCCCTTTATATCTAATTTATTTTCCATAAATACTGTCTCCACTTCTATTTAGTTAGGATAGTATAGCATAAAAAAAACAAATTGAATACTATTGACAAAATCATAATATCTGAATATAATAATATAAACTGTTAAAAATGGAGGTTCATATGACCACAACAATATTTTTTTATACGGCATCGATTTTACTAACGCTTTTGTCTTATTTTAGGGACAAGGAAAAAACAAAAATGGCGCTAAAAAAAGCCTATAAGGCTTTTACGAATTTACTCCCTGCCTTAATTCCGATGATACTTTTTGTTGGTATCATGTTAACATTGGTTTCTCCTGATCTTATTGGTAAACTGCTAGGTGACGAATCCGGTTTAATCGGCATCATCATTGGCGCCGTTCTTGGCTCCATCGTTTTCATGCCAAGCTTTGTAGCCTTTTCACTGGGTGAAAATTTACTTATAGGAGGCGCAGGTTACCCTCAAGTTGCTGTTTTCATCTCAACTTTGATGGCCGTTGGCATTTCCAGTTTGGCCATTGAACTCAAATACTTTAACAACAAAACCACAATACTTAGAAATGTATTTGCACTACTTGCATCTTTAATTTTTGCCGGTTTGATAGGGGTGATTCTATAATGAAAAATTTATTAATCAGACACAAATTCACATTAACTTTTCTTTTAATGATTCTTGTAATGGCTTTCGTTGAGCCCGCATATGCAAAATCCTCTTTAAACATCTCCTATGACAATCTTGTGACCATGATGGGTGTCATTCCGCCAATCTTTATCCTTATTGGATTAATGGATGTCTGGATTCCAAAAGAAACCATGATCAAATACATGGGTGATCATTCAGGATTAACAGGCTTATTTTTTTCGTTTTTGCTTGGGTCAATGGCCGCTGGCCCTTTATATGCTGCATTCCCTATAGCCGCTTTATTGTTACGCAAGGGTGCACGTTTTGCTTATGTTTTCTTCTTTTTGGGCACTTGGACGTCTGCCAAACTCCCACTTGTACTCTTTGAAATGACTTCTTTAGGTATTCAATTTACAATGATTCATATTACTTCGATGATGCTCATGTACTTGGTCGGATCTTTCTATTTGGAAAGTCTTTTAAAGCCTCATGAGAAAATAGCTATTCTTGACAAAATACATGCTATGGCTCAATAAATTTGATGTCATTACAACGATAAACCATTTTCATCAAAGTCTTTCACATAGTCAATGAAGGCTTCCGGTAAAATAGCTTTGCTAAAAAGCCAACCCTGTACTTCATCCACACCTAAGTCTTTTAATATGATTAATTGATTTCTAGTTTCGACACCTTCTATATTAATGTAATAATCTAATTTCTTTCCTAGTAAAATCATGGACTCAATGACAACGCGTTGCTCCATATTATCCAGGTCATCGATAAAAGACTTATCAATCTTAAGTTTTGATGCTTTAAGCTGTTTAATATAGGTCATCGATGAATAACCTGTGCCAAAGTCATCCAAAGAAACCCTGATTCCAAAATCATGAAGGGTTTGTACCAAATGCCGACTATGGCAAAGATCTTTAAGCGCAGCAGTTTCTGTAATCTCCACTTCTAACAAGGAAGGATCTACACCTTGATTTTGAATATTTTGATGTATGTGTTCTATGAATTCATCATCAAACTCTTTTCCTGAGACATTTAAAGACACTCTAATACTATGCCCTTGTTCTTGCCATCTCTTTACCTGACAAATCGATTCTTTTACCACCCATTTTCCGATATCATCAATAAAACCAATATCTTCTGCAAGAGGTATGAAATCATTAGGATATATAATATGTCCATCAGGATGATGCCACCTTATCAAAGCTTCACATCCATCAACCTTCATGGTCTTTAAGTTGATTTTAGGTTGATAATACAGCACCATCTCATTTAACTTAATCGCCCTTCTCAATTGCTTTTCCATCGTAATACGCTTAATAACATCAATATACAGTGTATCTTCATAATAGTATACCGTTTTATATCCACGGTTCAAAGATTCTACCAAGGCCATATTGGCTTTTTTTATAAGTTGTTTCGCATCCATTGAATGATCCGGTGCCATGGCTATACCCACACTGATTAGCACATCAATTTCCATATAATCCACTTCAATCGGTACGGACAAACGTTCAATTATACTATAAGCGCGTGTTATGGCATCTTCCTTGCAATTTGTGTTGCTTTCTAGAGCCAAAAAAGTCATTTGATCCATACCCAAGGTTTCTGAATACCCATCAAATGCTTCTCTAAGCCTTTTGGCAACTGCTTTTAACACCTCATTACCAATGTCATGGCTATAGGTGTCATTGATTAATCTAAGATTCGTTATGGCTATATCATACAAATAACTGACTTTATTTTCTTGTATTAACAAATGTTTTTGAGTATGCTCAACCATCGTACCCCGGTTGTATAAATGCGTTATAGGATCATGTGTTGCCATATATTTTAAGATATTATTTTGATCACTAAGTTCCAACTTAGTTGCCTTTAGTTTTTTTATATCCAAGTGCATTTTAAGAATAATTATTAGCAGAACAGTAAGCACCATTATAGAAACCAACACATTTGCCTTCGGCCCATTGGTCACTTCTGTTGCACCGTAGGATGTATGACCCATGGTCATAAGTACAAGTATTAACATCGTTAGAGAACATCCCTTTTCTTTCATAAATGAAACCTCATGTTACAACTTCTATAATATAGTGTTATTATTATAACATGTTTCATATTATTATGCTATGGAAAGGGACGTTCCACCCTTACGCCTACTGAATCTCTTCGCTTTTTTTATAGCCATATACCAAATAACTGGTTGTTGCTTTCATGCTAGGACGATTCAAAATGAGAGCAGCATTACTTTCACTCAATAAGTCTTGATGTTCGTAACCCATCTCTCTTAAAAGCATAATTGTCAAATAGGCCGTCGTTGGAGAATCTATATGGTCGTTATTTAAGGTAAAGAGCCTTTTATAACTTTTATTTCTAATAATTTCTTTGGTTATTCGGTCTTTTTGATTTGCATTTTCTAGGGATAAATCATGAGAAAAATCAACTGAACCAATAACAACAACATTTTTATCCCCAATGAAATCTTTTATATTTTTAACAAGGCGATCCACACCATGAATACCTCCGGTTTCGTGAACCAACAGGGTCAAAACCGGCGTATCTTCATAAAAAGCTTTTATAAAGTTCATATGGATGCCGATGCTGTGTTCACCTCTAAGCATCACCTCATCTGCCTTCATAATATTATCATTATTCATTAACTCTCCAAACAAAGGTGATGGTATAACCCGACCAAAATGGGTCATATAGGATGAACCAACGGTTTGATACCTTGGACCTTTGCCGCTATGATTAGGCCCAATAAGTATGATTAAGTCAACATCTTTCTCTAGTATTTCATAGAAATCACTAATCATCTGATGGGCTACATTATGATGCGGTACGAGTCCACCCTTAAGAGGTTCCTCATCATCAAAGTCCCTTATATTTATCTGTTTTTTATCAATAAACACTCGTGCATCTATATCATAAGCAACAACTTCAGGCGCCTTATAGGTTATAGGTGCGCTTTTTTCTAACGTACCTACAATGACAAGCAGGAGCATCCACATAAAAAATCTATTGAATAATTTCAACGCTTATCCCTTCTCCTATTGAATAATTTTGATTTTTCGTATCAAGTACGACAATTGGCTCATAACCATAATTGCCAATAGTAATCGCCCGTGCTTGGTAGGTGAGCACAAATTCATAATTGTTTAGCTTTTCTGCATTATGATGATAAGCATACGCAAAAAACTGTGAGAATCTTCCTTCATTGTTATTATATACCAGCATATTTACATCATTCGAAGAAATCTCTACATTACCGACAAATACTAAGCCAGCAGGTAAAACATCCATAACCTCAAAGCTACTTGTAGGTTGATTGACTGTAACCTTGTGCTCAACAGTTACTAAGTCACCCACTTTTATGCCCGCTTCTTCTTCAATAATTCTGGTCTCAACGCCTAGGTCTTGATGAACTTCTAGGTCTTGATAAGATCCGATATAGGTGGTTGTCATGGTCGTTTCCCCTTTAACCGGTAAAAACACTGTCTCCTTCGCTTCATCGGCGGTTAATGTCCGATGCCATACATCGTCATAACCTAGTCTTATTGTTTCTTTTTGTTTGTTTATACTTAGTTCTACAACACTCTCAAGCAAGTTGGTTGGTAAATGGGTGATATAATAAAAGCTTTCACTGGCTGTGATATAACCTTTCACTTCCAAATCTTTAATTCTCTCATATATAGAACCGGCCATTTGTTCTTGATTTAAGTCCGAATATATGGCCATTAACAGAGCGTTTTTCTTATTTTGATTCTGATCATCCGATTCAATATAGTCTATCCCAAGACTTTGACCATTTGAAGGGAAAAACGCTTCTAATGTTTGTATGGCTTCCTGATATGCGCCATAATACGTTAAAGCTTTGATACCGTAGAGCAAGGCTAAAGGCTCTTCATTGTAAGTTGGCAGCAATATTGCTGCTCTTACATCTTCTAACATCGGTTCACCAAGTAAAGCAAGACCATATAAAGCTGCCATAGAGTCAACATTGCTGGTCTTATTGCTCATCGCTTTTTGATATAATCCAAGCTTCAGTCTTTCTACTTCACTTTTTTCAATAACATCGCGCCATCCCATTTGTAACAAGTCCACGGTAGTTATAACACTCCCATCACTTGAATGGGTCGAATTATAGAGATTGTTTTCAGGCAAGTAATAATAAGGCTTCTGACTGAGCCATGTAAGATGACTAACATCAAACCCTAGATTTTTCATTTTGAGATATGCCATATAGCCTGTTGCCTTGTACTCTAGAGCATCCACATGATTATATAACCATCTTGATAACATCTCGTAACGTTCTCTAGCCATTGGGTTCATCATAGTGATGTGAACCATCTGTCCATTATGTTTAATACTTGTGCTTTCTTCTACCGTCTCTTTATGATTTAAAGACAGTTTTTGTGCACTCTTTTGGATTTGTATGTTTTTTGATAAACGATCCTTATGACCCGGTATAGACCCTTCTATCGTTATGGTGTAATTCCCCGGTATCAATGAGCCTAAGGGTAGTGAACCAACAGGCACATACATAAAATCATTTAACAAACCTTGGCCCTCATAGGACCAATCATACCCTTCTTGATTTTTGACATTCACCTTATAGCTAACCTCTGAACTTAAGGGAGCATTTTTAGATGTCGACTTTAAGGTTAATCCCAGCACATCTTTTTCTAAAAAAGTGTCTGCAAATAAAGCTGTCACAAAATAAGGTAAGGTTACATTTAGATTTTCCTTCGATACCCCTGCATACAAGTCTTGGGTAATCCCGCTTACCGTCACGCGCCATTTGGTTAGATTGTCAGGTACTTTAAAGGAGAAGTTAGCTTCACCACGCTCATTGGTTGTTCCATTATTAAAGTAAGCCGTATTTTTAAAATCAGACCGTATGCTACCATCACCACCTTCACCGCCTTCTGCACCAAAGGTTGCCTCGATAAACTTAGATGTGGCAATCGTTTCTCCTAGTATAGCCGTGTTATAATGCCACTGGTAAAGCTCGCTTCTTGGATCTTTATAATCTTCATACAATGCAAAATAAGCTTCATCCACCACGCTCATATTATAATAGCCTTCTAGTGGTCTTCCATCTCTATCCTTCATAGTGATGACGCCATGAACCGTATCTCCCGGTTTATAATTGGATTGCTCAAACTGAATATCTATCACGGCTTCTCTTTCATCTGTATCAAACTGCAAATACTTTCTAAAATTATAACCGGCATGCATATACTGACCATCAAAATATACCCCTTGAACATATACTGTAGGTATCATATCCTCTTCAAATTTCAGTGTATGAGAGGGTGTATCTGACAAATAGGTTTCGTATATACCCTCTTTAACCACGATGAAAAGCATTTGATCCTGATCATCACCTTGTATTCTTCCGTCATCCGTATTTAGAAAAATCTGAACATCTTCACCGAGACCATAGGCAGAGCTATCACTATCTAAATAAGCGTACTGATTATAAGCCAAAGTATCTCTATAAAATACATCTGCGCCGTAATAAAGTGTATCTTTGATAATACGTCCTTTTTGGTCATAGGTTACGGTTTCGACCACATAATCACGTCCATCTATTACTTGATCAAAATGGAATCCTATCTTGCCTTGAGCATCTGTTGCCAAAGAGGTTTTCATAACGACCGACTCAATACGCTTATAATTATAGCGATCGTAGGTCACTTTCATAACTTCATCATAGGACTGACCTACAAATTCCTTTTCATAATAGATTTCCTTTACTGTCACTTCAACATTCACATCACCTATAGGGTCACCCTTAAGATTTGAACCATCCCATATTTCCGGATCATACTTTTCTATATCTATTTTATGGGTATTATAGGTCATCTCAAATCCACCCTCTTCATCTTTCTCAAGATCAAGGATGGTCATCATATCTCTTGGAAGCATGGTAAAAGAGATCGGTATGGTATCATAATAATTGTCTATGGTATCAAGCCTAGCGTATAGGTTGACTCTTTCAGGATGCCATGTGGTTGTTTCCAAATAAGGGGTAAATCTTTCCTCAAAATGTCCACTTTCCGCTCCTTCGAACTGAACACTCTCAAGTCCCTCTCTCAAAATAATATTCCAGTCACTTTCTAAAGCGATTTTGGGATTTGCGTATGGTGTGCCCTCAAAGTACTGTACATCACCACTTACAACAATTTCATCCCCCATCATCATTATCTCTGCATCTATATCTGCCTTCATCGTTACTGTTGGTTTTTCAAACTGACTGATGCCAACATACACAGTTGTCAACTTCTGATCACCAATAAATACTTGCAGATCAAATCCATAACCGTAATGGTCCTCAAACTCAAAAGAGGTAAGATAGTCTCCGTTTTTTGATAGCGCAACTGTTTTTTCTTCAAGAATCTTATCGCCAATGACCCGTTTAATGGTAACCGTTTTAATATCCCTACCTTGTTTATGTTGAACAAACCCAGATAAATAAATCAAGTCTGTAGGTAAATAGACGGACCTATCTGTATATGCATAATACCAATAATCTTCAGAAAATTGCTTCTCATAAGTACCCGTACGTAAGGGCATTAATAAAGGCTGTGCTTCCTTCGTCTTTATTTTCACCATCTTAAATGCATTTTGAGGTGCTTTATAAGGTATAACACTTAATCCTGCCCCATTCGTCGAACCAATTGAAGCATCATCTATGGTAATGACACTGTCAAGCGCATTAGAACCGGTGCTTTGTAGCCACACCAACAGTTGGTCGTTGTCTGCCATCAAGTAACCATTATACTCTGTCACTTGAAACAACTTACCACCTATCTTATCACCTTTTTCAAACAGTAAATAATAATAACCCCTACTTAAATTCTCACCTAAAGTGACATAGCCTTGATAATAATCATAAACATCATATCTACCGCCTATCGATATGGGTGTCTCTGTAATTTCCTTGTTGGTTTCGAGATAGTCGTATGCCTTTATTGGGTCCATCCCATTTAGGCTTATCGCTGTCACAGCATTTTTAATTGGGTATGCCATAATAGATATGGATTCACCTTCTTTATACAGATCACTATAAGCTTTAAAGCTTTGAAGACCATCCGGATTCAGATATAGTAAATCCTCATTCTGAAAACTGATAAGCTGTTGATTTGATTGTACGCTGTAATCTGTTGTAAATGTCGTTTCAAAAGACTCAAGTGTCTCCTCGTTATGCACATAGCCATCCTCTATGGTTAAGGTATATTTCGTATTAGGCTCAAGATTCACTTTCGGAATGAATCTATAGACATTATTAAAAACCTCCACGCGTCCTTCTGCCTGTGGTGTTAATTTTATATAGTCTTCTACAGAAGCCTCTATATCCTTAGAAAAATAAATTTCTATGAGTGTGTTGGTCGGTACATATTCTTTATCTTCGGCAGGATATACTGCACTTACGGCTAATATCTTATGGGTTTGGAACGCAAAACCAAAAGGCGTCTCACCTTGGTCATAAACCATACTGACGATTTCTCCGGCATCTAGTGGTGCATCAAAGGCTAATTTAAAAGTTAAATCCTGCTCATTGATCTCTGAAATGGTAAACGCTTTATCCGGTTTCACTTTTAGGACCTGCTTTAGCGTATCAGCATTTATAACACCTTCGATTTGAATCTCAAAAGGACTGTTTACAGATATGCCTTGTTCCGATGCTTCAACGGCTTTTACCTCCATAGCATCAATGCGATAATTTTCCGTCACCTCTGTAACTTCCTGATGAGGTGCATCAATGGGTTTTCTTCCATACACAAACCAGTAGGCAATGCCACCAATCACCAGAACTGCCAACAACCCTGTTATCAATCCTAATTTATTATCCTTAATCCATTTTTTTGTACCCATTTTACCACTCCTCACCTAAGCTCAATATATGTTTCATTATACACTTTCTTATTCTTTTCGTATAGAAAATACAGGGAATTAAATACCATTGTCTGTCTTCATAAATTCTATAAATGTATTACATGCAATTGAAATACCACGCTTTTTATCAAAAAGCAATCCGATGCTTCTCTGTGGAATCATGGGTACTACTGGCCACTCATATATTTTTTTATCGCTAATTTCTTCAGTTACAAAATTCCCAATAACCGAAGCCACGCCTAGTCCGATTTTTGCAAACTCTACTAAAAACTCCATACTACTGATTTCAATATCAACATTTAGTGCGACATGATGTTGTTCAAGAAAACGTTCCAAATGATCTCTCGTAGCGTTATTACGCTCCAATAGCAGCATAGGGTAATGTTCCAATTCTTTAAGAGGGATAACAGCTTTTGGTGGACGCTGTCTTGACACAAATATATCTTGGATCTTCATCAGTTCAATAAACTCAAAGGGTTGATCTGCTTTTAGATCACTGATAATAGCACAGTCTAAAAAACCTTCCTCTAAAAGCTTCATTGTTTCTAAACTGGTTCTATTCACAATCTCAATTTTAAGCTTAGGGTATACTTGATGAAACCTATTCAAAAAAGGCATAAAGTAATACTTACATAAAGTGTTACTGATACCTATTCTAATAGCCCCAAAAGACCTATCTCTAAGCTGATGTAAAAGTTTTTCTCCTTCGTGTATTTGGCGGAAGGCCGTGGCTACATGATCATATAGAAGCTGCCCCTCTGTCGTCAAGGTAACGCCTTTAGCATGTCTTACAAATAATAAGACGCCTAAATCCGCCTCTAAGTTCCGTATAGATTTACTAATAGCCGGTTGAGATACAAATAAAGCCTTTGCCGCCTTAGAAATACTTTCATATTCTGCAACCTGATAAAACACATAATACAATTCCGCCGTCATTATAGCACCTCCATAACTTATGGTTATGTAACCTATCAATAATAGTTATTTTATTTATATCTACTAAAAGTATACAATGGATAGTATAAAATGTAAACGTCTTGTATTTAAAGGCATTACAATGGATGAAAGGATGATTACTATGTCAGGCAAAACTATTTATGAAAAGATTTGGGCCAACCACCTTGTGGATCAAGAAACTGGCAAACCAGGAATATTATACATCGATCTTCACTTATTACATGAGGTGACTTCGCCTCAAGCTTTTGAAGGTTTAAGACTTTCCAACCGTCAGGTCCGAAGACCTAACCTATCATTTGCAACCATGGACCACAATGTTCCCACAAAAGATCGATATAACATTACAGATCCAATATCAAAAGTACAAATCGAGACCTTGGAAAAAAATTGCGCCGAATTTGGCGTAACCTTATATGGACTCGACAGCCCTGATCAAGGCATCGTTCATGTTATTGGACCCGAACTGGGCTTAACCCATCCGGGAAAAACCATCGTTTGTGGCGACAGTCATACGGCTACCCACGGTGCTTTCGGTGCCTTAGCTTTTGGTATTGGTACTAGTGAAGTGGAACATGTCTTATCCACCCAGTGTTTACAACAATCCAAATCCAAAACCATGAATGTCAAAGTACTTGGTCGTCTTGGATATGGCGTAACAGCAAAAGATGTTATTCTTGGCATTATCAGCCAATATGGTACAGATTTTGGAACCGGTCATGTTGTTGAATTCACAGGTGAGGCCATCCGACAAATGACTATGGAAGAACGTATGACCATCTGCAATATGGCCATAGAAGCAGGTGCAAGAGCAGGCCTCATCTCCCCTGATGATACCACTTTCAATTATTTAAAAGGACGTCAACATGCACCTAAAGGTGACGCTTTTGAAGATGCTGTTGTTACTTGGCGCGCTTTGGCTTCAGATGATGATGCGGTATACGATGCGACTTTGGAATTTGATTTGAATGTTTTGGAACCCCAAGTCACTTGGGGTACTAGCCCTTCAATGGGTGCCAGTATTAGTGATGTGGTTCCATCTCCTAGTGATTTTGAGTCTGCAGATGATCAAAAATCTTGTGAAAATGCCCTTGAGTATATGGGCCTTACCTCCGGCACACCAATGTCGGATATTAAAATCGATTACGCTTTCATCGGTTCCTGTACAAACGGGCGTATAGAAGACCTTCGTGCAGCTGCTAAAGTAGCCAAAGGTCGCAAAGTAGCTGAGGGTGTTACGGCACTTGTGGTTCCCGGCTCACAAAAAGTCAAGCTTGCTGCTGAGGCCGAAGGGCTTGACAAGATTTTTATAGAAGCCGGTTTTGAATGGCGTGAATCCGGATGTAGTATGTGCTTGGCCATGAACCCGGATTACTTGCAACCAAAAGAACGTTGTGCTTCAACATCTAACCGTAACTTTGAAGGCCGACAAGGCAGAGGTGGTCGAACCCATTTGGTATCCCCTGCTATGGCCACCGCTGCAGCTATTTATGGCCACTTTGTTGATGTCAGAAAAATCGAAGCATTAGAAGCTTAAGGAGGTATCATCATGGAACCCTATAAAAAAATTAATGGCATTGTTATGCCAATCGATCGAACCAATATAGACACGGATGCCATCATCCCTAAACAATTCCTAAAACGCATTGAGCGCAGCGGTTTTGGCCAGTATGTTTTTTATGAGTTTAGATACGATGAGAAAAATCAACCGATTGAAGATTCCATCTTTAATATGCCAAGATATGAAGGCGCTTCTGTTTTAATTTCCAGAGCCAATTTTGGTTGCGGTTCTTCCAGAGAGCATGCACCGTGGGCCCTTGAAGACTACGGTTTTAAAGTCATTATCGCTCCGAGTTATGCGGATATCTTTCATAATAATTGTTTTAACAATGGTATTCTTCCAATAGAACTAGATAACAGCATGATGGATGTTCTATTTGAAAAAACCTATGCAAAAGAAGGCTATAAGTTGGAAGTGGATCTTGAAGCACAAACCATCAAAGACAATGACGGGTTAGAAATCAAGTTTGATATAAACCCTTTCCACAAACATAAGTTGTTAAATGGCCTTGATGATATCGGACTCACTTTACTAAAAGAAGATAAGATTCTAAAGTATGAGAAGGAACATCATCTGGTATAAATTTCAATTATCTTATTTTAATATAAGAGCTGGCTCAAAAACTGAGTCAGCTCTTTTTGATATGTGATTTAGATAAACTTAGTTCTGACACTTTAATTCTGATATAAAATTAGGATACAATAAATGTGTTATTAAAGTGGGTCCTATGAAAACCCTTCCACAAACTGTATGATTACGGTCTCCGATTGGTGCATCCATGCACCAAAAGTCGACGGTCAGCATCCATGCTGACTAACAAATTTCATAAGAAAGTTTTCATTATTAGCATCATTTCTTGAAGACTGACATGATGCTTGAGGTTACTTTCTTATGAGCCTCATCATACAGTCTGCTTCCAGGAACTTCATAGTCGATATTGGCTATTATATTATTACTGCTTAATTTAGAGTATCATTAAAGGCATATGAATTTAAGCCTATGAATTAAAGCCTAATGAAATGACGCACATGCGGAACCAAATGAGGAAAGAAAAAGCGCTGATCAATCACAGTTCTACATGGATGTAGAACGTCCTTCATTTTTACATGGATGCAAGAAAAGAAGCTTCGCTTCGCTATGAGCTCTGCTCATATTTCTGAACGGTTCGAAAGGAAAGGTCCTTGACGTATTCTGCCACGCTTCAAGGCTGAATACTAAAGTATGACTTTCCTTGAAAATTAAATAAGAAGGATGATTGATTAGCGCTTTTTCATGACGAAATGACGACTTATTACCGAGTAGATGTGATACACAGGTTTTCCGCTGACCGTACGAAGTGTTCTCTTCTACCAAGTAATCCATTTCTTATCATGATTAATCAGCATATTCACTTTCAAGTTATAGACCTCATCTATATTCTCTTCTGTTAGTATTTTAAGAGGTTCCCCTTGCTTAATAATTCGACCCTCTTTCATTAGAAAAATATGGTCGCAATGGTTCATGGTAATATTCAAATCATGTAAAACGGATATGACGATTTTGTTCTGATTTCTGCAGATTTCTTTCAATAAAGCTATAATTTCAAACTGATAATGAACATCTAGATGAGAAATAGGTTCATCTAGAAGAATGATATCCGTATCTTGAGCAATGGCTCTTGCTATGACCACTCTTTGAAGCTCACCACCACTCAACTCATTAACATGCCTGTTTCTTAGAGACATCAGATTTGTTTCAAAAAGGGTCTTTTCAACTTTGTCGTAATCTTCTTGGGTGATATTGGTCATCCTGTTTGTATAGGGATATCGACCCATCATGATGACTTCCTCTACTGTAAACGCATACTTCATGTTAAACATTTGAGGTACAAAACTGATTTTTTTTGCCAATGTCATTCTTGGCATCTTATGGATATCTTGCCCAAAAATATGAATACGGTTGTGTGGGCAATTGTTTAGACCGGCCATAAGCTTCAGCCAGGTGGATTTTCCCGAACCGTTTGGACCGGCAATACCATAAAATGTACCTTGGTAAAAATCACCCTCAACCTGGTGCAACACATCTTGCTTGTCATAGGCAAAGCTTAAGTTTTTAACTTGTAAGGGTACTTCATAACCCATTAGCCCACCAACTTTCGATGTTTGTACAGAAGCCATAGGAAGAAAGGCACACCGAACAAAGCTGTTATGATACCTACAGATAGTTCTTTATTGTTTAACGTTACTCTTGCAATGGTATCACAAATAATTAAGAATATACCGCCACTTATGGCCGCCATAGGCATCAGCCTTCTATGACTTGGACCGGTAATCAACCTTACACCATGAGGAATTATAAGACCCACGAAACCGATGATCCCACTGGAAGCAACGATCACGGCTGCAACCAAAGAGCTTACAATTAAAAGCCGTTTTTTAAGCTTATCAACCTCTACACCAACGGATTTTGCCTGTTCATCCCCCATCATAATCATATCCAATTCACCACTGTGCTTGTAGATATATAAAATACTTATGCCAACAACCAAACATACAAGAGACACCTTGTCCCATGAAGCATTCTTAAAACTACCTAAAGTCCAAAAATATACAGATTCAACTTGTTCTTGATTAAAAGTCATAATAAGTGTAATAAGGGCACTTAGAAAGTAGTTGACCGCCAAACCGGATAATAACAACACTGAAACCGGTAGCTCTCCTTTTATGACCGCTAATTTGTAAATTAGGAGCATTACCGTTATAGCACCTACAAATGCAAAAAGAGAAACCGTCGTAAAGGATAAAAAACGCATTTGTATCTCCATGATAGCAGCAAGGGTGGCACCAAATGCTGCGCCTGAAGAAACACCCAGTAAATACGGCTCTGCCATAGGGTTAGAAAACACACCTTGAAACACACACCCAGTCACTGAAAGGCCCATGCCAGCAAGAAGGGCCAGTATGATTCTAGGCAACCTAAGATTAAAGATAATGGTTTCATAACTGCCTATGGTTTCAAAATGCGATCCGACAATAGGCAATTTACTAAAAATGGTTCCTATAAAATCCCCAAGGGATATGTTTGCACTCCCCATAGTAGCTGTAATGGCTATGGTCAGAAACAGTAGAGCCATTGCAATTATGAAATTAATGTTTGTTAATGATTTTCTCATCGGATCCCCCACTTTACCATCCCTAGAATGCCTCCGGATGGAATATGCGTGCCATAACTTCAATAGCTTCCCCTATTCTTGGCCCCTGTCTTACAATCATATTCTCATCGACCTCATATAAACGATCTTCTTTAATCGCCTCCAGATCTTTGTAACCTTCAAGCGTTACAATGCTGGCTTTTGTATCCCAATATTTGGAACATAACATAATATAGGGATTTTTTTCAACAATTTTTTCTAGACTATACATCCAGTCCGACCCATCTTTGGCCACATTGTCCCCACCAGCTAACGTAATCATATCGTGAATAAAGGTTTCGCCTGTAGCTGTTGTATCTACCCCTTCAGCAGCATGAACAACATAGTAAACCGTAGGTGGTGTTAAGCCATCTACGGCCACTTTGACCGCCTCAATCTGTTCCCCAACTTTTTCTTCTAATACCTTGGCTTCATCGCTTCTGTTAATAATCTGTCCCACGATTTGAAAATATTCATAGGTACCTTCAAGTGTACTATCTTTATCCAATATAACCACAGTAATGCCCTGATTCTTAAGGTTTGAAGCCAATTCCTCAGAGGCCATGGATGAAAGAAAGAGTACATCCGGATTCGCTTCTACAATACTTTCTATATTTAAGTCAAATAGTGTTCCGAAATCTTGAATTTCTTCAGTTTCTATAGGATAATCACAATATGTTGAGCGACCAATCATAAGATCACCGGCATTTAATGCAAATATTATTTCTGTAATCTCAGGTGACAAAGACATCAACGTATCCGGTGCCGCTTCAATAACCACAGAATCACCATACTTATCCATAATGGTCATTGGGTATTGCTCTAAAGCACCCTCATTTGATATTGGTGCTGTCTTATTTTCCTCTATTGACACATCCTCTTGGGCACAAGCCGCTAATAATAACATAAGTGCTATCATAATGAATATACTTCTTGATATTTTGCTTATCATAATTTTCTCCATTTTCTATGTTTGATTTATAATCTATACACTACTATAACAACAGACCGATTTGCCTGATTGGCTGCTTGGTTTGCATGGTCAAAAACATCTCATCCCTACTGTACATACAAATCAACATACATGTAGCAGGGCCGGCTGAAGCCTCTAGATCAATGTCCATACCTGATTTCAACATGCAACCTAATCCATTGGTCTTTGCTAAAGTCTCAACTTCGTATCTAATGCCTTTAGAACCAACCGGCAACATATGACCGATTTGTGGATATTTACTGATTTTTTTTACCCACTCTAAGGTGATGATTTCCCCGTATTGACCTTCTATTTCTTCTTCAAGAAGCTGCTGACCCATCTTAGGTAGTCCTACCAAATAAACCTGTTGTCCACGCTGAGGTAACTTGTCGCGTATGGCCTTTTTTTCAACATCACCAATGACTGTTACACCAATACCCGTCATACTGGTTTGAATGTTATCTTCCGTAGAACCCGTCAAACACGATTCATCCACACCACTTTCAGCTAGAGCTTTTTTGATACCGCCTATGATGGCTATACCGGATGGATTCATCTCAACGGACAAGGTATTCACCACACTCATAGGGGTACCACGGATACTCAGTAATTCGATTAATGGTACTGCAGCGGCATAATATCCGGCGACTTCGTTGCTAACACGAATGAGATCATTCGGTTTTTCTCCAATACCCCCTGACACATCACAAGCGATGGCTATAAAATTTTTGTCGTCTTTATCTATAAGTTGGATGTCTCTATAATTCATCATTTAATTCAACCTCAAGCTTTTATTTGTATTTTTTCTTTGATGATGCCATATACCATGTCCGCTACCACGATATTGATTGTTGCACCTATCAATAAAGGTAAAAGTAGGGTCGTGAACATGACCATCCCTGAAAAAGGCATACCAAGTACCTTAGCAAATATGGATATAAAGCCGAGTGAAACCGGCCCATTTATAATTATGCCCAAAGCTATCGCCAAATATCTATTATAATCTTGACGTACCTTACCATAAATAAAACAGCTCACAAACATCATCACTGCAATAAGCAAATGAAGGGGTAAAGTCAATGGGAAACCTGTAAACATCGCTACCAGTAAATGAGCAATGGACCCTACTATACCACCAAGCGCCGGGCCAATCATGACTGCTGTTAAAAAAGCCGGTAGGGCATCAAAGGCAATACTACCATAAATCGGGAACTGAGCCAGTACGGCTGCCATAGCAATCATAAGTCCTGTTGTTACCAAATCCTTCGTTCTTATTTTCATAAATATCCTCCTTTTTATGGGTTCAATATATTTTTAATGATGGATGGTTGACCTTCTCCAGTATGAATTTCAATAATCGAACAGTTACCTATTTCTAAATGCCAGGAAAACCCGGATGTGTTGTCAAGCAATAATTCTAACGCGGTGCGAATGAAGCCCCCATGGCTTACAACCAGACAATCCACCTCAGATTGCTTGTAATGATTCACAAAACCTTCCACACGCTTCTTGAAAACATCAAAGCTCTCACCTTCCGGAAATAAAGTTGTCTCAAAACTTTCAGCAAATTCCTTATGAAGGTCCGGATGTTTAATCTTCGCTTCATCCTCTGTCAAGCCTTCGAATATACCAAAATTCATTTCTTCCAATGCTTCATGTACCGTCAGTTCCTTATTTGTTTTTAAAGCAATCGCACTTGCTAATTCATAGGCCCGCCTAAGAGGGCTGGTCATGATTTTATCAAACCTAAACCGTTCAATATTAACTAGAGCTTCCTCGAATTGTTGCTGCCCTCTTTTTGTATAAGGAAAATCTGTTTTCCCATATATTAGATTTTTCACATTTGCTGTTGTTTCAGGATGTCGTAAAAATATAAACCGCATCACTTAACCTCCAATCAACACAATAGATAATAACCAAAAAACTTGTGTACTTTCAATTACCGCTCCAATAACATCACCTGTAATCCCGCCCATCTGTTTGGTCGTCCATCGTAGCAATAAAACTGTTCCAAACAGTATCATAAAAACGTACTTTATAAGAATGGGTTGCCAAATGAATACAACCGCTGTCAATATCATTAACATACAAAGACCATGCCAGGGTCTACCATAGTCAATTAACCCTTTGCCCATGCCGTCCTTTTTCGCATAGGTGCCAAAACCAATCACCCATATTGCCATGACTCTGGCTACTACAGGGGCTAATAAAACAACTTGCCAACTTGAGTATTGTAACCCCGTATACATACCTATAAAGTATAAGCACAGGCCAATAACACCAAAGCTACCGATACGACTGTCACTCATAATCTCCAGTATTCTGTCTTTGGTTCTACCACTAAAAATACCATCTATATAGTCCGCCAAACCATCTAGATGAAGTCCCCCCACCATAGCTAGGTAAATAAGTATCATTACAAAAGCCTTCACTTGAGGCATCTGATCTTTCATGATCCACATAGCGCCCGCCATGACCATACCAATAAAGAGACCAATAATCGGCATAGCGTATAGACCTTTGACAAATGTCTTTTCATCATATTCCAACTTGATAGGAAAGGGTATTCTGGTAATGTAGGTTAACATCATAATAAAAGATTTCATCCTTGGACCTCACATCATCATTAACTTTGTTTTAGTGTCATCGGAAAGCCAGAAACAATAAAATAAACTTCGTCCGCTCTACTTGCTAGATATTGATTCATTCTGCCTGCAATATCTCTAAAAATACTGCCCAGTCGATACGGTGGTACGATTCCAAGACCCACCTCATTGGTCACAAGAACCAGATTCTGTCCGGTTACCGTCACCATATCCAATAAAGCGGCTAACTCTCTTTTCACCAGTATTTCAACCTTGTCCATAATTTCTTGACTGTCCTTGTCATAGTCAACCGGCTCATCTAACATGATGCTGGTAACGGCCGTGGTAACACAATCAAAAATCAATGTATCACAAGACAAAAAATCTTCATCTTTTTTTAATGCTTCAAACGCTTTATACCGCTCAAAAGTCGGCCATTCTTTTGGTCTAGAAGCTTTATGGTGCTCAATACGCTTTGCCATATCCTCATCGGTAACGACAGCCGTCGCCATATATCCAATCTTATAGCCTATTTCTAGAACTTTTTTCTCTGCGAAAGCGGATTTTCCACTTCGTGCCCCACCGGTCACCATAATAATCTTACCCATAAACTTCCTCCTCATAACGTATGAGCGCTTCAATGAGTTGGTCATTGTTAAGCGCACTTTTAAGACCAATTCGAATAAAATCATCGCCCATTCCCACAAAATCTTCACAAGTCCGAAGGGCCATTGGCGATTCTTGATGGCCTAACCATTTATTTAAAGTATAAGCAGATACATTTGATAATCTGCAGCATATAAAATTAGCATGACTTTTCATGGGTTTGACAAAGGATAAATCTATCAAAGCCTTTTCTATCTTACTTTTTTCTGCAGCATACCATTCTTGTGTTGCCTTAACCAGTGTCATATCCGCCATAAGCCCAGGCATAATCTCAAGTGTTAGACCGTTGACCGACCATGGAACTTGTTCTTCTTTCATAGCCATAATCACTGACTTGGTAGCCATCAAGTAACCACATCGCAATCCCGGAACACCATAGTATTTTGTCAAAGACATAAGTTCAATCAAATTCCAGCGTTTTTCATTGAAATAAGTTGATAATCCTTCAAATTGTCTAAAGGAAGCGTCTAAAAGCACAAAACCTTTGTGTGCCGCCTGTATTTTTATCATTTGTTCTATAAATGCTTCACTATATACAGCACCAGTCGGATTGTTCGGGTTACATAATATCACCATATCACCTTTTATTTTTTTAATCTGGTGTATTAATTTTTCTTCTATAATACCTTGTTGATCCGATAAGTCTATCGTTAATGAAAGGACATGACTACCAACCACTTCAAAGGCCCGTCTATACTCAGTAAAGGTCGGTTCAATGATGAGCACTGTTTGTGGCTTTAGGGCTCTAGCACATGTATAAAGGCAGTCACTGGCACCGTTACCTACGATAATATGATCGGCTGCCACATTTTCTACCTCAGCTATTTTCTTTACTAGGCTATTGCCCTGGATATCCGGATATCGACCAACCTCATCCACTGCCTTTTCCACATAAGGCATGAGTAGTTTTTGGGTGACACAAGGATTAATATTAATACTAAAATCTATGATACCTTTTGCACAACCACCATGTTTTAACATTTTGTCTCCTAACTTATTAACAACAACAATCCACTACTTAATAGAATGAGTAACCCTTCTGAAACATACATAATTTGGGTGGTCGTCTTGATGTCATGTACCTCTATTTCTCTGATTGAATCACCAATTATCGGTTTTTCAAGAACTTGAGAAAAATAGGTATGGGTCCCACCAAGACGAATACCTAGGAGTCCGGCAACCACGGATTCCGGATACCCGGCATTAGGACTTTTGTGTTTTCCGCAATCCCTTTTCCATATTCTTAGACCTTGTCCCACATCCAATTTAAGAATAAAACCGGATAATAGCATCAAGAGACTCCCAAGTCTTGCCGGAATCAAATTCACCAAATCATCCATTTTTGCTGAAACATAACCGATATGTGTATAAGGCTCTTGTATATATCCAACCATTGAATCTAATGTATTGATGGTTTTATATAAAAATACCATTTGTACCGGACAACCTAAGATTAAACCCAAGACCATATAAAAAATCGGGGCAATGACACCGTCAATGGTATTTTCAGCCGTAGTTTCTACAGTGCCTCTTATAATCCCTTCATGAGTTAATGCTTGTGTGTCTCGACCCACTAAGTAGGAAAGGGCTAGACGACTCTCCTCAATCGTACCATTTTCTAGTGCACTGGCCACCTTCATGACTTCTTTTTTCAAACAAGTAGCCGCAAGTGCTGATGTTAAAAAATATACAAGGACAATACTTTCAACAATCTTACCTCCTACAGCGGATAGGCCTATTATAAGTGTTAGGATGCTTAATGTTATTAAAACTGTTAAAAGAAAAAGAATAAAACCGCCAATCTTCGTTGCCAAACCATACTTTCTTAGCCGATACTCAAGCCATGAGATGAGCTTTCCAATATATGCAATAGGGTGGGGCCAATTGGGTGGGTCTCCAATCACATAGTCTAAAAATGTAACCGCTACTAAAATATATACTGGTTTCATGGGATACCTACAATCGCTTTAATTTGATCCATATCAAGGTGTTGTTTAACCAGATTAGCTAAATAATCATAGGCTTCATCTTTTAACTGAGCATAATTTCTAACTTCTTGTTGTTCTATGGCTTTCTTATTTCTTATTGTCGTCAGCAATTCATGTCTAAAACTATCCATATCAAAAAGGCCATGTAGATAAGTGCCACATACTGTACCTGTTTCGTTCATACAACCGTCCAAGTGGTCATTTAACCTTAGGAAAGGTCGCATATTTTCAGAGTAAGTTGATTCACCCATATGTATTTCATAGCCCTTTACTTTATGGTTTGTATCCTTTACACCTGTCGGACAATTTAGGATGACACCTTCTGATTGGACCGTTGTTTTATTTTTCATCATGGTTGTTGTCATCTCTAGTAGCCCAAGACCTTCTATATAGTCTCGATTGGTTTCCACATACAAAGGATCTTTGATCTCTTGCCCCAACATTTGATAGCCACCACAAATACCGATAATCATTTTGCCTTGACGATGGGCTTCTTTAATCCATTGATCCATACCTATACCTTTAATATAATCAAGGTCTTTTATGGTGCTTTTGCTGCCAGGTAAAATAATAATATCCGATTTCTCAAAATCATCTTGTGTAACGATGTATTGTACACCTACGTCCGGTTCCAACTCAAAAGGTGTAAAATCTGTAAAATTCGACAAATAGGGTAACCGTACGACGCCAATCTGTATTGGAGATGTATTTCGGCTTACAAATCGTTGTGTCACACTATCTTCGTCATCGACATCAATGCGCTCAAAAGGGATTACACCTAGACAAGGTATCGGCAAACGTTCATAAAACATTTCTATACCCGGTTCTAAAAGCTTTACATCGCCTCGGAACTTATTGATGATATAGCCTTTTATTCTTTTTTGCTCTGATGGTGACAACAGCATGTAGGTGCCATATATTGAAGCAAAAACACCGCCTTTGTCAATATCTCCAATTAAAATAACGGGCGTGTCAATTTCTTCTGCCAAGCCCATATTAACGATATCATTTTTCCTTAGGTTGATTTCAGCCGGACTACCGGCGCCTTCAATAACGATAATCTCATAAGCTTCATCCAGCATTTTATATGCTTTTCTCACCTCTGCCATTAGCGCTTCCTTATGAGTATAATAATCGGATGCAGACAAGTTCATATAGACTTCGCCACCTACAATGACTTGACTCCCCATGTCACTGGTTGGCTTTAGTAATATTGGATTCATACTTACATGTGGTTCTATTCTAGCCGCCTCTGCTTGAACCACTTGAGCTCTACCCATTTCTTTACCTTCTTTTGTAACATAAGCATTCAGAGCCATATTTTGTGATTTAAATGGGGCAACCCTATAACCTTCATCATTGAATATGCGACAAAGGGCTGCAGTAATTACACTTTTCCCCACTGTTGAACCGGTACCCTGAAACATGATATTCTTTGCCATCTTACTCCTTCCAATGAGCACTTTTAAAGAAAGGTAAAATAAAAGTCCCATTATTTCCACACGAAATTTGGAATCAACAAATCATAAAGCAAGTATCCTGACTTAGACATCAACCCTCTACACATCTTCCCGATTTTCATCAGTGATTCGCCTTTTATGGCCAGTGTTTCAGTAGTCATTACAGTAGCGGTGGCTGTGTCGGCTTTTACCGACTTCCATGCTCTATGATTTTATATATTCTTTTTCTTACTATACCTATGTCCTTGTGAAAAGTCAATCCAAAATTCTTATATCATCACTCGACCCTAGGTTTTTTCATAAATTTCTCTGGGTCTTGCATGAAGCCATACTTTTGATAAAGTCCATGAGCATCTCTTGTTGCCAAAATTCCCATTAGACCTTCTATATCTTTATTTGCTTCAATGCAATTCATAAGTTCTTTACCAAGTCCCTTACCCCGATGAGCTTCATCAATGACAATATCTGCAACCCAATACATCGTTGCATAATCTGTAACGACTCTACCAAACCCTACCATTTTATCCTCTAAATAAACGCCGTAGCATATGGAATGCGCCACACTTTTTTCTATAACTTGAATGGAACGATCTTTAGCCCAGTAGGTACCTTTTAGTAGTTCATGGATGATATTTAATTGAAGCTTTTTCTTATCGTCACTAATTATATATTCTCCAACAGATAGGTTCACAGTCTTACCTCCTTACGCATCTTCATCTATTTCACCATTTTCTATGGCCCTTACTTTTTCACTGTTTTTCATTTCATACAGTATAATCGAAAGCGTCAACCATATGCCCAGTGCTACAATTGAACCGTAAAAGCCTGCATTTTCTGTAACTTTATAAGTGTAAAAGTACTGATCATGAGATATACCGTTAAACGTCAGATGCAAAGTGCCAAAAACTTTTTGTTGATTAATAACAGATTTTGCTCGAATTGCAATGGCACTTAGGTAGGTTATATTTAGAAAAATATAATTAGAACCTATTATAATCAGATTCACAATTGCCAAATTTCTGATAATAGCAATACCTACATAAGCCTTATGCAAAAATGCCACAGAGCAGGCAATAAGACTTGTTAACATTAATACAGCCATAGCCAACATAATATACATATGCATCACAGACCTACCTGATATAGAGATATCTCCATCAGATTTTTTAATCATTTTATGTTCATCTATAGCAGATCTACTATAATTAAACAAGTCGTATCCTGAAAAATCTATATAGGATTCTTCCCCTACATTCTGAATATATTTCTGAGTATTTGAATTGTTAACAAAACCATAATCCATGGTGGTGCCCGATAGAGTAAACCAATCCGTAAATAAGGCTATTATGAACAGAATAATCGATACAAAGATCATATACCGAATGCCTTGAATCATTTTACCTTCTGTTTTTGCTTTCTTATCTTTTCTAAAGCGACGCTTCTTTCTCAAGTCCTTATCATCAATTTCTATATCTTCAGAAGCGCCCATAATATCTTCTTCTATAAGACTGTTAATAATTAAATCCACATCCTCCATATTAGGCTTTCTATGCCCACACACATGGCAAACAGTCTCATTGTCTTTTAGTTCTGCTTTACACTGAGAACATAACACACCATCACCTACCCCTCTACTAATAGCCATTAGCACAAGATTAATTATAACATAAAATAGTGTATAAAAAACAGTAAGTATTCATTTCACTATCCCTTCAAGCGGTCAGATGAAATATACTTACTGCTAAATTAAGTTCTGGAAGGGTTTTCATGGGACTCATTTACTTGAACCCTTATCTATACCGACCATGAAGTTCCTGGAATAGTGTGTGTGACTTAAGCAAGACAGCAGGAGCTGTCTGCCGACTTTTGGTGCAGGACGCACCAATTGGAGGCCGTAGTCATACATACTGTGGAAGGGTTTTCATGGGACTCACTGCATAAAGCCATTCTTTTATCTGGTCTCCAACATCTGACTAACCTCATATTGCCTACTACTTATATCTTTTTGCATCGCCAAAGCTTCATCGATATCAAAATCAACATAAGTATTGTTTTTAAAGCCAACCACACGGTTGCTTTCACCTTTACATAACAAGTCAACAGCATAAGCCCCCATCATTGATGCATGCATACGATCTACTGCAGTTGGGCTTCCACCTCTTTGTAAATGACCCAGAATCGTCGCTCTGGTTTCAATACCTGTAGCTGCTTCAATTCTTTTAGCCAACTCATCTGAACCACCAACACCCTCTGACATAATAATCAGATTGTGACGTTTACCTTTTTTACGGTTCATCAATATTTTTTCAATTAATTCTTCCTCTTTTATGTTCTGAACTTCAGGTAAAAATACATATTCCGCACCATTGACAATACCACACCACAAAGCGATATAGCCGGCATCACGACCCATAACTTCTACAACAGAACATCTCTCATGAGACGTCGAAGTATCTCTAAGTCGGTCAATCGCTTCCATTGCCGTATTAACAGCTGTATCAAAGCCAATGGTATAGTCTGTGCAATCAATATCAAGATCAATGGTACCAGGAATTCCTATCGTATTAATACCTAGATTTGCCAGTTTCCCTGCACCTTTGAAAGAACCGTCACCACCAATAACAACCAAACCATCGATGCCAAAAACTTTACACATATCGGCACCTCTTTGTTGTACTTCCGGTTGTAAAAATTCAATACAACGTGCTGTATATAGCATGGTACCACCTCTTTGGATGGTATCTGAAACACTTCTTGCATCCATCTCAAATATATCGCCATTAATGAGTCCTTGATAACCTTTTCTAATACCCATAACTCTTTTTCCACGTGCTAATGCTGTTCGGACAACGGCTCTAATTGCTGCGTTCATGCCCGGCGCATCACCACCACTTGTTAACACACCAATGGTTTTAATTTCTTTTGACATCATATTTCCTCCATATTTTCATTGAGCGCACACACTCAACCATGCCTCACAAAGTTTCTCATTTTCTCACGCTATATTGTATACCACATTCTTTAGAATTTCAATAGACTTTTCACAACTTTGACATTATCCTTATCCATCAAGGTTTCTAGTTTTTCAATCAAGCTCGGCCTTATGGTAACTTGGTACTTGCCGCCAAAATCATTTTTTCGTTTGGTGTCTTTAAGATAGGCAACAACTGGAGATTGACCCTGCTCAGCTTTTAGTAATGGGGTAATTTGTTTAATCACGGATTGATAATGGTCTAAGTCGTCAAACTGGATATAAAGAACTTCTCTTAAAACATCTTCAAGGCGTCTAATGGTTTGGCAGATAATCTTACCATCTTGATCTTCTTGAGTCGAGACTCTACCCTTTACAATAACCACCTCATCTTCATTTAAATAATGTCGATTGGCTTCATAGTCATTCGGAAATACGACGACTTCAACCGTACCAAATAAGTCTTCTACGCTTAAAAATGCCATTGTCTGATTGTTTCTCGTTGTCTTTACCACTTTATTACTGATGATGCCGCCATACTTAACCAATGTTCCATCGGTCACTTTAAAAGTTCCATCCACCAAAGGTTGGAAATCCAAACTCTTATTGGTCAGCACTCTATTTAGCACCTCTGCATAATCTTCAAGTGGGTGTCCTGATAAATAAATGCCCATGACTTCTTTTTCATAGGTTAAAAGCTGTTCTTTTGAGAATTCGCCCACCACTTCAAAACGATCGGCTTTATTTTCTTGCAACTCTTCTGTAAGATCAAATAGATTGATCTGACCGTTAATTGTCGCCTTTTTTTCATGGTTGATGGCTTCAAGTACAAACTTATAGTTATGAATATATTGTTTTCTGGTACCGCCAAGAGATGTAAAAGCACCGGCATAGATCAGGTTTTCCATCATACGTTTGTTAAGATCTTTTGCATCCATACGGGTACAAAAATCCGTCAAAGATACAAAAGGTCCACCTGCTTCTCTCTCAGCAACCATATGGTCAATCACGCCTCTTCCAACATTCTTAACAGCCGCTAAACCATATCGAATCTTACCTTTAGAAACTGAAAAATTATAATAGCCTTCATTGATGTCCGGTGGCAGCACTTCTATTCCCATTGCTTTTAGACTATAAATATATTCAGCCACTTTACCCCCACCAAACATAACGGAAGTTAATAAAGCTGCCATAAATTCAACAGGATAGTAGGCTTTGAGCCATGCGGTTTGATAGGCGATGATAGCATAAGCTGCTGCATGTGATTTGTTAAAGGCGTATTTTGCAAAATCCGTCATTTTGTCAAATATTCTGTTAGCTGCAGCTGCATCTATACCATTGTTCACACAACCTAGAACGCCTTCTTCTTTGTTACCGTATATAAAATTCGCCCGTTCTTTTAACATTACATCTTCTTTTTTCTTAGACATCGCTCGGCGTACCAAGTCACTACGTCCTAGGGTATAGCCAGCCAGATCTCTAACAATCTGCATCACCTGTTCTTGATAAACGATAACACCATAGGTCGGCTTAAGAATCGGTTCAAGCTGAGGACAATCATAGGTAATATCCTTTGCATGCCGACTTCCTTGAATGTAAGCCGGTATAAATTCCATTGGTCCCGGTCTATACAGAGATATACCTGCAATAATATCTTCAAGACTTTGTGGCTTTAAGTCCTTCATGAAATTCTTCATGCCGTCACTTTCAAGTTGAAAAACCCCTTCGGTCTTTGCCGTCCCAATCAACTCAAAAACCTTAGGATCATTATCATCAATGCGGTTCATATCCAATTGAATACCTTGCGATTTTTTTACGTTTAATATGGCATCTTGAATAACCGTTAATGTACGAAGACCTAGAAAATCCATTTTTAATAATCCCAATCGTTCTAGGGTATTCATGGTAAATTGGGTCGTAACCGCATCATCATTGGTGTTTAGTGGTACATATTCATTGACAGCACGATCACAAATGACCACACCGGCCGCATGGGTCGAACTATGTCTGGTTAAACCTTCTAGACGTTTTGACATATCAATCAAATACTTAACTTGCTCATCCTCATCATAAAGACTTTGAAGTTCTCTGTTCATCTTCAGTGCCTTGTCAATGGTGATTTTCAGTTCTTGGGGAATCATTTTGGCAACCTTATCCACTTCATTATAAGGCATATCAAGCGCCCGACCTACATCTCGAATGGCCGCTCTTGCAGCCATTGTACCGAAGGTAATGATCTGAGCAACCTTGTCTTCACCATATTTTTCGACAACATAATCAATCACTTCTTGCCTGCGTTCATAACAAAAATCAATATCAATATCCGGCATACTGATCCGTTCCGGATTGAGAAAACGTTCAAAAAGAAGGTTATATTTTAATGGATCAATGTCTGTAATTTTCAAACAATAAGAAACCAAGCTACCAGCTGCAGAACCACGGCCCGGGCCAACCATAATATGATGGTCCCGTGCAAACTTGATAAAATCCCAAGTAATGAGAAAATAATCAATAAAACCCATCTCTTCAATGACCTTTAGTTCATAATTCAGCCTTTCCTCATGGGCTTCTGTCACATTTTCGTACCGCTCCCTTAGACCCTCATAACAAATATCCTTCATATAAACACGTTTATCTATGCTTTCATCCAATTCATATTTGGGTAATTTGTATTTTCCAAACTCAAAGTCGACCTGACATCGCCTTGCAATCTCCACTGTGTTCTTAAGGGCCTCGGGTACATGCGAAAAAAGAGCAGACATTTCCTGAGGAGATTTTAAGAAAAATTGCCCACCAGCATAACGCATACGGTCTTCATCTGTTACCTTTTTATTGGTTTGAATACACAACAGAATATCGTGGGCTTCTACATCTTCCTTATATGTATAGTGCACATCATTGGTTGCAACAAGTGGTATAGACAGTTCTTTACTCATCTCAATCAATGCTTTATTGACAAGATGCTGTTCCTCATACCCATGATCTTGTAACTCAAGAAAAAAGTTGCCTTGTCCAAAGATCTCATTGTAAGTCATAGCAACTTCTTTTGCCTGTGTCAGGTCACCTCTTAGAATCTCGTTGGGCACATGACCGCCTAGACAGGCACTAAGTCCAATAATGCCTTTACTATAACTTCTTAGGAGATCCAAATCAATTCTCGGCTTATAATAAAAACCTTCTGTAAAGCCATCTGACACTAACCGCATTAGGTTCTGATAACCTTCTTGGTTTTCAGCCAATAATACCAAATGATAGTAGGTATTATCAATGCCTGTTTCTTTATCTGTTCGCTTTCGATTCGCCACATAGACTTCACATCCAATAATTGGTTTGATGCCTTGTTTTATAGCCTCATCATAAAAGTCAACAACACCATACATGACACCATGGTCTGTTATAGCTATGCTCTTCATACCTAAATCTTTAACCTGTCCTATGAGTTCATCAATCTTACTCGAGCCATCTAGGAGGCTGTATTGGGTATGAACATGTAAGTGGGCAAACTCTATTGTAGAATCTTTTGTCATCCTGTTAACCTCGATTCATTCAAGTGTTCTCTATCTGTAACCATACCATTATATTCAGATTCAATTCTAACATATCCGCCATCAAATTGAAACTTAAGACGACGAATCTCTAAAGGTCATTTTCTCTTCAGCAATACCATGTATGTAATTTAAATAGCGTCCGAGGGCATACATATAGTCTGCCAGTCTGTTTAAATACTTTAAGTCAATAGGATAATCCTCACCGACATAAGCCCTAACAAATGCTCTTTCTCCCCGCCTAACAATGCTCCTAACAAGTTGAGCATAAGTAGCTGTCTTATGCCCACTATAATAGAGAAATGTTGTCTGAACCCCGAAACTACTGGTCATTCTATCAATCTCAGATTCAAGTATGAGCACATCTACTTCTAAAATGAGTTTTTGGGAAAAACCATAGGTCACATCACTACCCATTCTAAAAAGCGCATATTGAATATCCCTTATCATTTCTTCAAGTTCTGGATACTTTCCCTCCATTAAGGATCTAAGATAGCCTAAGGCCGCATTAACTTCGTCGATGGTACCTTGTAGCTCAAGAAGTGCATCTGATTTCTTGATGGGTTCCCCTTTTATATTGCTGGTATAACCTTGATCGCCCTTTTTTGTGTATATTTTCATATCTCTGCCTCCTTTTTTAAGAATCATTATCATAATTGTATTATATCATTATCCGATAACAAAACAAATAAAAAACCAACCTGTAAAAGCATTGGTTTTAAGTACATATTATGACTCGGCTGGGGCATCCGACTCTTTTATTTCCGGATCACCGAAGCTTGGCTCATCTTCAATCTCAACCTCAATTGTGTCTTCTTCATCAACACGTTTGATTTCAAGTCCCGCGAATTTAATATTATAATCAATCGTCAAGCGCTTAGATGTGGTGTCGTCCGGTCTATAATCCACTTGATTACTAACGCCTGCTTTATCTGCTATTCCATCCACTTTTACATTCCAGTCCTTAGGTACAGTAATCTCTACACCTGCAAATTCAGCATATATTCTAAGAGATGCGCTATCTCCTACCATTTCAGCTTCACTTAAGTCAATCTCAACACCGGCAAATACTGCTGCATAAGAATCACCTTCAAAGGTCTCATACTTTTTCTCAGATCCGTTAAAAGCGATCACTTGATCATAGGTTGCTTTTAGGACCTTGACTTTTGTCATGGTTTTATATGCTGCATAACCACTACCAGCCAAAGCTGCCAAACCTGCCACACCAATTATTTTACCTTTTTTCATACAAATACCTCCGTTTCATTCATCTTCATTTATGATAGTTTCATAGTCGATTACCAAATTACGACCTTTTTCTTTCGCCTTCTTAAGCGCCATTTCTAGGATTACAACCCAATCATCCACATCCATAGCTGCATCTCTATCCGCCACACCGAAGGAGCAGGTTATATTCCCAACTGTATCAAAGGTTGTTCTTTCAATGGTTTTTCTAAGTTTTTGAGCCAGCCACTCTGCCTGCACATTATTTGTTGTGGGTACTACCAATATAAAAGCTTCACCATACCAGCGTCCCAAGACATCTGTTGTACGAATATTGGCTTTAATAATCTCTGCCAATTTTATAAGGATTTGATTCCCTATATCCCGGCCATGGGCTTCTATAATTTCTTGCCACCCATCAATTTCAAAAAGTAATAAGGATAAAGGAGAATGGTACCGCTTTCCTCTTGACCATTCAAGATCTATAACATTTTGTATTTTCATTGGATTGAATACTTGTGTCAAAGCATCCGTTTCTGACATTAGAGACATTTCTTCCATACGAATCTCCATCATGCCAATCAGCGCCATATAATCGTTCAAAAGATTCTTAGAAAAATCCTTAAGATTTTTTTTGTGTCCTTCATCTTTAAGATAGTTCTTTAGGGCCTGGTAACAATCATGGTCCCTCTGGGCATCATACCCATTGTGTTCAAGATACTCAATTGTTTTTTCCGGTAAATAACGCATTATATGCCACCTCTCACTTAATTATAGGATGTATCCACTATTGTGCCAAGTATTAATATTCAAACCTTTCTGCTTCCATTTCTCTTTTATGTGCATACATTCTTTGATCCGCTAGCTTAATGAGTTCTTTATAATCTTTTTCGTCAGTAGGGCATTGTACAACGCCATAGCTGTAGGAAACAAAAATCACATCTTCACCGGCCTTTATCGGATCATCTGCCAGCTTTTGATTAATCTTCTCAATCAATGCATAGGCTTCATTTTTCGTCCAATGTGGCAATAATATATTAAACTCATCTCCGCCATAACGACCAAAAACACAATTTTCTGTCAATAGACTTGAAACATTTTTAGTAAAATGTCGAATCAAACGATCTCCAATACCGTGACCATAGGTATCATTGACTTCTTTTAGATTGTTTAAGTCCGTGGCAATAAAGATATAATCTTTAATCGCCGGGTTATTGTACATCTTTTTATGTAGCTCATAAAAGTAACCTCTGTTATAGATTTTGGTCATATCATCGTATCTAGACAAATAAATATTTTCGTTCATAACTTGTGTATAACGGATCATCCGGCCGACTTCATAGGCAAATATTTCGATGGTATCGACTTCTTTCTGAGAAAATGCATCATATTTACAACTATCAACGTTCAACATGCCAAATACCTTACCATTAACCACGATGGGTGTACATACAGTTGACCGAATTGTATCCTTGTCTTCTTTAATAATCTGATCTACAGAAGCTGCTTTATTTTGATTCTTAATGTAATTTACCGTGTCCGGAATGATAATGGTTCTGTCCATCTTGCCTTGTGTCTCTTTATATAAGTAAGTGTTTTTCAAATTCAGTCGCATGCCATTGAGCTGATCAAGACTATAACCTTCATAGGCTTTATATTGTACAAGATTGGGACTTGTAACATCCATAATCGTACCACGTTTGGCATAAGGTATGGCTCTAATGGCTGCCTTGAGAATCAAATCACAAGTTTCATCTATGGAATGTTTAAGTGACGTCTGGTGGAATAGATCATAGAGAATTTCCTTCAATATAAGGTCTTGCTTCAAATCCTTCGTTGCTTTCATGAAGCGCACCGATAACAATATGTTGAAAATAATCATAAGCAACGTGTTTATAGCTATCGCCATTGCTATGAGTATGGTTCGGTCCTGAATATCATATAAGGTAACGAGAATAAAGGTTATTGCAACCGCTAAAACTGCAAGTGTAAAGGTTGTAACAATAGCAATATACAATTCTATTGATCTTAGACGTCCCATCGGGTCACCTCACTATAATTTGTTATTTATTTATCTGCAACAATCATGTAATGACATTTTACCATAGTTCTAAAAAAATATCATTATTTGTCATGGGTTATTTTCGCTTTTGAGCTATATACCAGTGTCAAACTCTGATTATTTAGAACTTTTAGTATCATGGCCGGTATGAATTTTTCAGGATGAACCCTGAACCGCCTGTTACCAATAACCATTTCATATATATTTCTCACCCCTTAATCCAATTGCCAGAAATGTTTGAGCTTAAGATTCTCCGGATTTGGTACTTCTAAATCATACCCATTTATAACCGCTCTAGGATTGTCAACAAAAAGGAGTTCTGCCATCTCGCTTCCGATTTTTTTTAGCACCCAATTGTAAGTTTCCTTCATGGATGGTTTTCGTCCTGTACTACTATGAGCATCGGTACTTATTAAATGGACCCAACCGGCCCTTATCCATCTCATTCCTATTTTTCTTGTTTTCCTATTTAGTAGAGCGCTACCTGTTAGCTGCATATAGATGTTTTGATCAATAAGTTCTTTGATTTTTTTTGGCTGATTGATGAAGACCTCATAACGTTCCACGTGGGCTAGAATAACTTTGTAACCTTTTAACTGTAGCTGATACAATAGCGCATCATGAAAAGGAAAATAGTGACGAAAAGGTAATTCTACCAGCACATAAGGACCATCATTCATGGTATACGCTTTTTTCTCCAGTAAATCTACAACATTATCTTCACTTAAATAGATTTCATTACCCCTATACAGTTTTAAATCCAAGTCCTGTTTTATCAATTCATTTTTTAGTGCTTCATAGGCATCCGGCACTTTCTCATTTACATACCCCGGTCTTTTATAGTGGGGTGTAACAATCATTTCTGTAATGCCTTCATCTATGGCCGTCCTAGCCATTTCAATCGATTCCGACATCCTATCTGGACCGTCATCCACATTCGGCAGTATATGTATGTGCGTGTCAATCATTTAAATAACCCTCCGGACACGTACTTTGCCAATGCCATGCGTCTCTACACATATCTTCTAAGCTTCTTTTCGCTTCCCAGCTCAATAGTTTTTTTGCTTTACTCACATCTGCATAACAAGTCCCAATGTCTCCGGGACGTCTTTCTTGAAAGGTATATGGAATCTTTACATTATTGGCTTTTTCAAAGGTCTTAATGACCTCCAAAACACTATGGCCTTTTCCTGTTCCTAAGTTAATGGCTTCAATACCTTCTTGCTTAGTTGTATAGGTCAATGCACTCAGGTGGCCTTTTGCTAGGTCCACAACATGAATATAATCACGAACACCTGTACCATCCGGCGTGTCATAATCGTTCCCAAATATACCTAGTTGATTTCTTTTTCCAATACCGACTTGGGTAACATAAGGCATTAGATTGTTGGGTACACCATTTGGATCTTCTCCTATTAAACCGCTTTCATGAGCACCAATAGGATTAAAATAACGTAACAATACAATCTGCCATGTTGAATCAGCCTGATATATATCTTGTAAGATTTTCTCGATCATCCATTTTGTTGTGCCATATGGGTTGGTTGTGCTCAGAGGCAAATCTTCTACAAGGGGAGAGACGTTATTTAATCCATAAACGGTTGCAGATGAACTGAAGACCAATTTCTTGACATTATACTTATCCATGAGCTTAAAAAGTATTAAAGAACCGGTTATATTATTATGATAATACGCTAAAGGTAAGGCAACGGATTCTCCAACTGCCTTTAATCCGGCAAAGTGAATGACAGCTTCAATATCATGCTTTTTAAATACCTTTTCCAACCCTTCCTCATCTAAGAGATCCACTTCATAAAAAGTAAAGTCTTTACCCGTTATACCTTTGACCCTATTTAATGCTTCCGGCTTACTATTAATATAATTATCCACCACAACAACATCCATAGATGCATCCAAAAGTTCAATCAAAGTATGACTTCCAATATATCCTGCACCACCTGTAACCAATACTGTCATTTTATAACCTCCTCATGACTTTTTGTCATTAACAAATCAGCTTAATACCTTGAATATCTAGGAACTTACAATGCTCATCATCCGGCTTCGTATCCGTAATCAGGCTATCAAAGGATTGCCACAGCTCCAGTTTTGCAAATGATGAAGTATTCATCTTAGAACTTTCTACCAATAAAATCTTTGTTTTGCCTTGCTCTATCATCAAGCTGGTTGCTTTTAATTCTTCATAATCACTAAAGGTAATGCCTTCAGTTTTTGATATACCTTCCGGCTCAACAAAGACCTTGTCAATATTGAATTGTCTTATAAACAGCTCCATCTGGCTTCCTGTTAAGATCTTGTTGTCATTATCTAATATGCCCCCCGGTACATGTATTTTGATAAAAGGCTTATCCGATGCAATCAAAGCATTGGTCAGTGAAGGTGTGATGAGGTTGATTCGTAGTTTGGAATCTATTTTTTGAAGTAAAAGTGCCGATAAGGTGCCATTCCCAACGGCAATGGTATCACCATCCTGAATATAGTTATAAGCTTCACCAACAATCTTATTATAACGATCTTTTAGTATACTATCTTCTATAATGATTTCACGAATCACTTGTTCTTGGCCCTGCCCTTTGATCATTGTCGAATGTTGTAACCTACACCTATGATTACTGTTGCTCTCTCCGGGATATTTGGCTGCTGGGTTCTTATTGACCCATTGTACCCTATTCTTATAAGCAATATCATTTGGAATCTCACGTAAATAAGCACCACCATAAGTGACGACCAGACGATCCTCTTCGGCCAACTGTTTTAAATCTCTTCGGATTGTGGCCTCTCCAACGCTATAGGCTTTTGCCAGTTCTTTTACCTTGACAGCACCATTTTTTTTAATTTCTTTCATAATATCTTGGCGTCGTTCAATTTGATCCATAACTCCTCCTAGATGTTTATTTCCTTTCTTATTATAACATTTACTTTCTTTTTTTCATAATCATTTTATCATCAATTCAAGATACGGATAGAAGATCATCAATCATCAATTCTTAGTAACATTAGGATTTGGACGCTTTGAATGCTTGATTTATCACTAATAATTTTATCAAATATCAATAAATTCGATCATTAATATTCAATTTATATCAACATTATATTAAAAAGATATTGACATTTATTCAAATTATATATAATATATATATCAAAGCATAGTACATTATATTTATCCATGAAATTTATACACGAATTTATCGGTACAAGTTGATACATTATTAAGAGAGGAGGGAAAAACATTCAACTTGACGACCGATGAAAATAAAGAAACAAAGGAGATTATGATGACACTGTTACATTTATTAATTAGTTTTGGCGGCGGCGTATTTGCAGCCACCATAGGGGCTTTGGGAGCCTTTATCTTTGTAGGTTTTACCGGACTTGTGGGCATCGGTACAATATTGGCCGGTGGGGAAGCCACCATTCTTAACGACATCGCTTTTGGCAGCTATTTAGGTCCCCATATCGCTTTTGCTGGTGGTGTTGCCGCTGTTGCTTTTGCTGCCAATAAGAAAAAGCTTATGGGTGATGCCAACGGCACCGACATCGTGGCACCCATGTTTGGTCTAGGTGACCCTACAGTATTATTGGTAGGTGGGATTTTCGGTTCCTTAGGCTATGCAATCAATTACTTACTTTCTTCAGTATTAGCGGTTCAAACAGACACCATCGCACTTACAGTCGTTATTTCCGGACTCATTGTTAGACTTGTTTTTGGCAAAACCGGACTCATCGGTACTTTCGATGGTTCAAAAGGTGATGTTAGACGCTACTTTCCGGAAGGTAAATTCTTCCTGTTCATGCTCATTCTTGCGGCCGGCTTAGGATTAGTTGTATCCAACATGGCCATAGCATTAAATATTGCCGCAATCGGCTTTACCATTAGTGCTGCCTCATTGATCTTTGCCGAAATGGGATTGCCTGTTCCCGGGACACATCATATCACCATGGTTGCAGGCCTTGCTGCCGTTTCCTCTGGCGATCCTTACATCGGTATGGCTTTTGGTATCTTGTCCATGATTGTTGGAGAAGTCTTTACCCTAGTCTTCAACAGCCACAACGACACCCATATTGACCCACCAGCCGGTGCGATATTCATATGTTCCTTTATCGTGCTCGCTATATTTTAGTACATTAAGCAGTGAATAATCTCTCCCAAGATGAGAACACAAAAAAAGAAAAGGCCCCAAACCTTTTCTTTTTTTGTGTTTTATTTTCTATTTTAATCTATGGTTAAAGTGTCAAAACTATATAGTCGAACTTTCGTATACAATATATAGTTATGAATGTATCAACGTAATCTATATATTGTATGTGAACTTAGTGAAACTTAGTTTTGGCACCTTAACCATCTGATGAAGTCCATTATTTTATTACTTTCGCAACCCGATTGCGTCCTTCTGACTTTGCCTTATACAGCGCTTTGTCAACCCTTGAAATTACAGTAGCAGGATCTTCATCTTCTTGCCATATAGCCACACCGAAGCTACATGTTAACCTATCAATTTTATCAAAATCATAGGCTTCTATTTTCTTCCTTAGCTTTTCTGCCAAAACACTAGCACCTTCGATATCTGTTTTTGGCGCAATAATTATAAATTCTTCGCCACCCCAACGACCTAATATATCAATTTCTCTTACACTTTTCTCCATCAACCTTGATAAATCATAGAGTGTTTTGTCTCCAATCTGATGACCGAAGTTATCATTAACGTGTTTAAAATGGTCGATGTCAAGCAATATAACTCCAAAAGGCCACTGGGTTCTCTGAGCCCTCTCAAGTTCCATTTCCAGTACTTCATCAATTTTTAGACGGTTATAGAGCTGTGTTAATTTGTCTGTAACCGATAGTCTTCTTATCTCTTCTTCCATTGCTTTTCTCTCAGTATAATCTTCAACAATACCTATACCACCTGTCATGACCCCGGACTCATCAAATACCGGAGCAAAGGTCGCCCGCACATACACTTCCTTACCGGTTATGGATGACTTGTACATATCTTCATATAAAGCTGTATTTCCTGTCAAGGATTTTTTAATCACTTGTGCTAGGTTTTCATCCGGAAGTTCCAGCATATTAAGATTTAACAACTGTTCCCTTGTCGCATCTATTAAATTGCAAAAGTGCTGATTGATGTTTAATATCAACCCTTCAGGGTTATATTGTATGATGCCGATAGGCGAATTTTCGAATATGAGCTCCAACTGCGTTTCTCTGTCTTTAATCGATCTTTCATAAGCCTTTAGAAGGGTTATATCCCGAATGACATGAACCACCATCACAACATCTTCCACCATATAGAGTCTTGCCGAAACCAAACCAACTCGAATTCTATCATTTTTTGATTTGAATTTCACTTCAATGTTTTCACAGTAACCCTGTTCATGCAGCATTGTCTTAATAATATTTCTTTTCTCAGGATCATTGGTATAAATATGGATGCTTTCATCGGTTAAAGCTTCTATATCCTCTACTGTATAACCACTCGTACTCAAATAGGCATTGTTGTAGTCCAATACTCGAAAGTCATCTATGGTTGTAATCACTGTAGGTTCCGGTATCATATGAAAAATCGTTCTAAAATGACGTTTCAACTCTTGTTCCACAAGTCTAGCCCGTTCTAGGGCTTCCATATCCTCAAAAAGCCTTTCCTTCATTAATAAAAACGCACTGGAAAACTCTCCAAAATAGTCTGTGTCTTGGGAAAAATCGCCTTCTGATAGAGCTTCCATTTGAGTATTTAAGTATTTTAATTTGGTAAGCAGCTGTGAGATAGCCTCAAAAATCGGTCCTGAACCAACGGTTTCAAAAGAAATGTCTCCATCACTTATCTTCATCATCGTTTCTCTGATTTTCCACAGATCAAGGACCATGCTCTCCATACTTTCAAACACAAGAGCACGCCCTACTATGTCTGACAAAACGGTATCATCCAGCTTGTCTTGGTAGAGTATTGAGGCGATTAAATTTTTAAATTTATCATAGTCTATTTTTTCTTTCATTTCCATCACCTCAACAACAAGGGGCAAACTTTTGAACTTAAGTTATCCTTCTATTATACCACACTCTTTAGTCTTTTGACATTATTTATAGGTCTATAGAACTACTTTCCTGCTGCATACGCCACTATGAAGATACATTTATCATCCACAATAGCATTATGTTATAACATAATATTCTTTGTCCCATAAAAGCATTAAAAAAGGTTATAAACCACAATCAAATCATACGTAGCTATAGGCGGTGTACGCCGGAGTAGCCAGAGATATCATATCGGTTAGGCTTTACCGAATACAATAAATCCATACGTGTCATTTAATCCAATTTATAACCCAATCATATTATATGATTTAGTGAAATATTTGTCAATCTATCGATTTTATTTTATTAGATTTTCTCTTTTTGTACGATGTTGACTTCGTTTTCTGCAATATAGGCTTCCATTGCCTGAACATCTTTGTCCCCACGTCCAGATAGGTTGACGATTATGATTTTGTCTTTGGATAAGGTGGGCGCCAGCTTCATAACATAGGCTATGGCATGGGCACTCTCGATCGCCGGTATAATCCCTTCTGTTTGTGATAAGTATAAGAAAGCTTTCACTGCTTCTTCATCCGTAATGGATACATAAGTTGCTCGGTCCGTGTCTTTAAGATAAGCATGCTCAGGGCCTACACCGGGATAATCTAAGCCAGCTGAAATAGAGTAGACAGGACTGATTGCTCCGGCATCATCTTGAACAAAAATGGTATTCATGCCATGTATGACACCTTCTCTACCTTTCGCCATTGTTGCTGCATGCATATCTGTTTCTACGCCCAATCCTGCCGCTTCAACACCAATAATGCCAACTTCTTCATAGGGTAAAAATGCATGGAACAAGCCAATAGCATTGCTTCCACCACCAACACAGGCCACACAGTAGTCCGGAAGTCTATTTTCTTTTTCTTGTATTTGTGCCAAGGCTTCCTCACCAATAATCTTCTGAAATTCACGTACCATGCTTGGATAAGGATGTGGTCCTACAACAGAACCTAGTAAGTAAAAAGTATCATCAATACGTTCTACCCACGTCTTAATAGCTGCATCCACTGCATCACTTAAGGTTCTGGTACCTTCTTTAACCGCTACCACTTTGGCTCCAAGAAGTTCCATCCTAAAAACATTTAATTGTTGTCTAACAGTATCTTCCTCACCCATATAGATTTCACATTCCATATCAAACATAGCCGCCGCTGTAGCTGTAGCCACACCATGCTGACCGGCACCTGTTTCGGCTATAATTTTCTTTTTACCCATTCTTTTTGCCAACAGAATCTGCCCGATAGCGTTATTAATCTTGTGAGCACCTGTATGGTTTAAATCCTCACGTTTTAAGTAGATTTTAGCCCCACCCAGTCTACTTGTTAAGTTAGCTGCAAAATATAGAGGATTCTCTCGTCCCACATATTCTTTTAAATAATACTTGTAGTCTTTGATAAAACTTTCATCGACTATGGCTGCTTCATAGGCTATTTCAAGCTCTCGTAGTGCTTCAATGACGGGTTCAGGAACATACTGTCCCCCAAACCTTCCAAATTGATGTTTCATAATATCATCCTCCCATAAGTTGAATTATTTATCATACTACCATAGCACAGCAACAAATTCAATGATAATCAAAGCGTATAAACCTTAAGTTCTTCGCCAATTGCCTCTACACTTGATTTCAATTGTTCCATATTTGACACCACTACTTCTGTATTGGCTGTTTGTTCTTCAATTAGCGCTGTCATCTCCTGTATTTCAGAGGTGGCACTTTGAGATATATCACTTATGACAACAAACTTATCCATAACATCATTTTTGTGCATCATGACGATATCCGATTTCTTGTCCAGATTATCAATCTCTGACATAACATGATCCATGGATTCTTTAAGTTCACCGTAAGCCGTCACAGTCTCTTCTAATCTATTGGTCGATCCACTTATTAGAGTTGTATTGTCTTTATTTGTAACCATAGCCTCATCAATATCTTTTAAAACACTCCCAATGATGGCTTCAATCTCTGTTACAGATTTATTCGACTCTTCCGCTAGATTACGTATCTCATTGGCAACCACTGCAAAGCCTCTACCTGCTTCACCTGCTCTTGCTGCCTCAATCGAAGCATTAAGGGCAAGCAAATTCGTCTGACTGGCTATCCTTCTAATGGTTTCTATAATATTAACGACACTACCTGACTTTTCTTCAAGACTTACAAATTTCAAAGTGTTTTTGTCAAATCCGACAACTGCATTTTGAAGACTTTCTGATAATTTTTCAAGTTCTTGTTCTGAATCTACTGTTTTAATTTTTAGCACTTCCATGCCTTTTGATGCTTTACTAATACATGCATCCATAGCGTTTATTTCGTCATCTAAAAGTTCACCTAGGTTTTTGGCGCGTGTTACTTCTTCCGCTTCTTTAGCAACACCATCCGACAACTTCCCAATGCGCACAGAATTTTCATTAGAGGAATCCGATAACATTTCCATCGCTTGTGTCACTTCATTATAAGAAACAATAACTTTGTTCGTCACTTCTGAGATTTCCGTTATCATTTTCCTGTTATTACCAATCATCTGGTTTAAGCTTCTTTGCAATATACCCAATTCAGACTTTAAAGCCTTATGTTGGAATTCCTGTGAAAGATCAAATCTAGCAATCCTTGTAAATGCTTCTGCCATAGCATTAATAGGGTTCACCAGCTGTTTCGTAAAATATAGAATTGCAATCAGAGAGAGTCCCAAAATACCTACCGAGATTAAAAGTCCCTCAAGAAAACCATTTATAAACCGATCATAATCGGCAGTTATATCAAAATCCGTACCAATAACGGCCACAACTGCGCCTTCATCGTTTTTTACAGGATAGTAGCTGCTCATCATCTTACCATATTCTCCGGACTCATACTCACCCGGCATGGCCACACCTGTTGACATTAATGCTTCATAGATTTCAATATAGTCTTCTTCTACGGATGTACCAAGTGGTGTATATAATTCCTCACCATCCTCATAGCCATCCACCACATAAATCCATTCACCCTTTTCATTGATCTTAGAGATATAAACAAATTTTGCACCACTGGATTCTTTTAAACCTGTCATAAGACTTTTAAGTTCTTGGTATTGCGCATCGTCTTGATCCGCTTCTACATTGTAAGCATCTAGTGTTGTAAAGTCCACTTGACTGACTATGTAGTTCTTAGTGTTGTTGGCTCTGTCTATAGCAGAAGACTTAACCATATCAAACATGATGTTAAAGGATGCAATCTGTAATGCTGTACTACATAAGAGTATTAACAGAAAAACAATGGTTATCAGCCTAAAGCCGATTTTGTGAAAAATTTTCATAAATAATTGGTTACCTCCGTGTATTATAGGCCTCTTGACCTCTCTATTTGGAACTGATAGACAATCCCCTCCGTGAAATTTTATCACTAATTCCACTATTATTCTACACATATATTTTTTCGGGTGTATTTTCATTACTTTAATTACTTTAATTCTAAGAACTACCTACGAATTTCAGCAGATTTTTATGGTAAGATGCTTAATATAATGTTAAAATATAGTATATAACCTGTGGCTCTCCTTGCATAGACCATCTAAATATTATAGGCACACCTATTGAAAAATAGGGTCGCAAAACTTGAGTCTAAGGCATATGCTATGACCGTTCAGTTGCAAAATTTGTTATTCAAAATTTATGCAACTTTTTTTACGACAAATAACTCTGTGAGGTCTTTTATGACTAAATCAAAGCATACCAAAAACAAACAATTACATATTTATACAGTCTATACTTTGGGGCATTTTGATGTTGTTAAAGATGGTCACTCTCTCATTACATCTACCTCTACCTCCAAAAAAATATGGGAGCTTTATAAATTCATGTTGACTCATAGAGATCATTCTTTTACACCTGAAGCGCTAATGGACCAATTGTGGATTTATGAAGAATACACCGATCCTAGAAGCACGCTTCGAAGGCAAATGCACCGCCTCAGGCAGACTTTACAAGAAGACGGTAAAAATGACGATGAAACCACTGTTCTATATACCAATGGTTACTACAAATGGAATGACCAAATCAAAGTCATATTAGATGCCGACCTTCTTGAAGCTCATTTAAAAGAAGGTGATGCTTTAAAAAGCACCAATCCTGAGGTGTCACTAGAAAAATATAGCCAGGCTATCGACCTCTATCACGGTGATTATCTACTAGAATGCGCCGAGCAACATTGGGTTTTTCCTATCCGAAATCATTACAGAAGGCTTTTTGTCAAAGCCATATATAGTGCCATCGAACTCTTAAAGACACAAAGCAATTTTGACACCATTATAAGACTTTGCCAAAAGGCCATCAAAATTGATATCTACGAAGAATCCTTTCATCTCAATTTAATGGATGCCTTACTTGCCATTGGTGAGCAACGTCAAGCTTTTAATCATTATCGCTACATAACCGAATTCTACGATCAAGAGATGGGTATTAAGCCTTCAGATGAAATGAAAGTCATTTACAAAAAATTGTTACAGACACAACAATCCCTCTATACAGAGGAAGATCTTATGAAGGTACTTGAATCTGAAGTTTCTATTGAAAATGCCTTTTATTGTGAACCAGAGGTTTTTAAGTCTATTTATGAATTAGAACGTCGTCGTAGTGAACGCAGCGGTAAAGACTTTAGCATCGGTGTCCTTACATTTAATTTTTCAAGCAAAGATACCTTGGCCCAACGCAACCTTCGAATACGCCTATTAAAGGAATTACTCATGTCTCAGTTAAGAAAAGGTGACACCTTTACACAGTGGAATGATCAGCAGATGGCTATACTACTCCCTGATGTAGATGAAGTTCTAACTGAAAATGTTTTGAAACGCGTACTTGAAAAAGAGTCCCATGCACCATCGGTATCGGTTCATCACATTGACAGTTTAAAAGCTGATGTTAACCTCGGTCCATTACTATAGTGTATGTTAACATTTGTGATGTAACAGTGTTGTAACAGCCATTTGCTATACTATCTATATCATCTGTTTTTTTAAGGTAATCCTTGTTTAGGAGGTATATAAATATGACGCACAAAAAAATCCAAGACGCTAAGACTCAACCTATAAAAGGCACAAATTTTTTGATTACCATACATCACACTGAAAACTATAGCTACCAAGGTGTTATTCAGTGGCTTGACACCGGAGAAAAGTTGCATTTCAGAAGTGAACTGGAATTAATGACACTTATACACAGCGCCGTCTCGACTCAGACAGAAGAAGATAGATCCTTGCGTGACTGGGGACAAAACAAACATATAACCGCTTTATAATCTAGCTTTATTCAATTCAATTTTTTAATAAAAGGTTCAACCATAATGTCCTGGTTGAACCTTTTATATTTTGGCCACAGGTGCGCCCTTCTGTGTCACAAGGATGTCACAAGGGTGTGCGTCTTATGTCACAGCGCTTTGGTATAATAGTTCTATGCAATAGATATTCCTATAGGTACAGCCTATATAGGAGGCTAGAAAATGAAAAAACAAGAGACACAACAAACAAGAAGTACCAATTTCTTAGTTTCAATCTATCATCAAGATCACTTTAGTTACCAAGGCTTGATTCATTGGATTGACACCGGAGAAAAGATTCACTTTAGAAGTGAACTTGAACTGATGAACCTCATCCACAACGCACTGCCCATCGTTCAAAATCAAGAGATTCGCAATTGGGACAAACAAGAACAAGGTAGTGCTTAAAGACATTTGGCAAATCATCGTTTAATAAGGACATAACGTAAAACACAAGGGTAACCACGTCCCAATAAAAAACGAGACTGAAAAATAACCTGTCCCATAGATGGAGAACGACTTTCAGAAGGAGAGATCAATTATGAAAAAACAAAGATGGCATAAAATATTGAGTTTGGTATTGGTATTTTTAATGATGTTAAGCAGTACAGTAACAGTAAATGCAATGAATGATTATCCTATTTCAAAAGAAGGCATTGAACCTGTTGAAATTAGCGGTAATACTGGAAAAGGTAATTTTAAACCCAATAGCAATGGTGAGTGGCATAGCTATGAGGGTATTAAGTATCGTATTTATGGTAACGAAAAAGAATACCTTGAGTGGAAATCTGATACACATTATGTCATAAGTATTAGTATAAAAGGTGGAAATAATTATCATCTTTATGAATATGATTATGATGGCATACTAAATGATGAAAATTTAGTTTCTCCATTAAACAATGGAAATCAGATACCTGCAATAAGTAATATTTTAATAGAAGTTGGTGCAATAATATCTGTTGATGATGATGTTGTTGATGACGAAGATGTTGATGACGAAGATGTTGATGATGAAGATGTTGATGACGATGACGTTGATGACGAAACAACAACCACCAGAAGAAGAAGAGTTGCTGACGTAGAAATTCCTGAAATCGAACTTCCGGATGAAGAAATCGCTGAATCTCTACCTGAACCAGTGATGGAAGAAACTGTTGAAGTTGTTGTTGAAATAGTACCTGTCGAAGATATAATCTTAGATGAGCCTATTGCTGAAGCACTTCCAATAGCTATTCTTGAAGATGAAGAATTACCACAAACCGGTGGTCTTCCACTTGAAGCATTATCTCTAATTGGTGTTGCACTTACAAGTGTTGGTGCTGTACTTAGAAAAAGAAATTCATAAGATAAAAATATAAAAGAAGAAGGGGCTGTCCACATTGGACAACCCCTTCTTCTTTTATTCATTCATACAAACTGTGGAAGGGTTTTCATGGGACCCAGATAAAAAACCATTTTCATAGTATATTCTATGATGACTTAGCCCTCACCCCAACCTTAAGACCTTTCGCTTCAAGATCGGTAACAATGACCTCACCTTCTTCAAGACCTTCTTCAATGATGGTTCGCCCTGTCAATTCATAACCAAGCGTTACCGCCACCTCTTCCACCTTGCCGTTTCGAATGGCTAAGACCATATCTTGGTCATCTTTTTTGTATAAGGCACTGTTGGGTAGAATCAATTTATCCGGTTCATTGAAAACGATGAACTTAACATCCACTTCGTAGCCTGTCTCTAAATATTCGTTAACCTCCGGTTCAATGGTGACCAAGACTTTTCTTTCTTCTATACCAAGAGGTGATAACTCTACAGTAGCATTATCGGCAACATAAGTAATCTTACCTGTTAATTCCACTTCGCCTGAACGACGATTATAGATGAGTACAACAGCGTCCCCTTTTCGAACATACTCAATGTCTCTGGTATTCACCTTAACCTGTATTTCCCGTACCCCATCACCTATAAGCAAAAATGCGGGCTCCATGCCACTGACACGGTTGGTACCATCCACCATGATATCACTAATATACCCATCATGTGGCGCTTTGATTTCTAATTGTTCAGCCTGAGCTTTTAATCCCGTAAGACTTGCTTCTGCACTATCAATCATAGACTGATAATAGGCTTCTGTCGTCGTTAGACGGTCTCTTTTTAATGTCGTATCTATACTATTTATTTGAGCATAGATAGCACTTTTCATACTGTTATAATAATCAGATCCTGATAATTCTGACACCTGACTCATCTGATAATCCGCCTCTAAACCATTCACCATGATCTTAAAATCATTAAATTCACTCTCAGCAATGATACCTTCTTCAAGAAGTCGTTGATACTTTTCAAGATCTGCAAGACCCTGTTCGTATCTTTCCTTACTTTGTTCCACCAGCATCGCTTCCAATGCTCTTTGATCCTCTGTACCTATTTCCGCCTCAAGTGCATTTAATTGGCCTACCAGCTGTGCTCTCGTGAGTCTCATCGTGTCCATACTCACTTGGACATCCACTTTAGCCCCATTTTTTTGAGCCTGATAACCTTTTATCATCTCTTCCTGAGCCATAATCTGCTGAATGATCTGCGTGTTATCCATACTGGCCAACACATCACCTGTGCTTACCTGATCCCCTCTTTTTACATGAATTTCCTTTACTTCTCCTGCCAAAGCAGGGTATAAATACACTTCTTTGTTATTGACCACATGACCCTTCTCAATAAAATAAATTTCTGACTGATCCTTAGCCAAGGTCATGGTCTCAACCGTTAAAGGCTGAAAATAAGCATATACGAAATAACCAATAACAAAAAGAGCGACAAGTCCAATTCCGATGCGTTTAATATGTTTTTTCATTATTCTCTCTCCTTTAACACTTCAACCAAGTCTAGTTTTTTTATGGCTTTTACCGATGTCAGATTGGCAAATGCCACAGCCAACATACATCCTGCAGCGCCAATCAAAAAAGCGCTGGTTGGTATTTTTGATGGCCAAGCAAAGGCATCCACCTCCATGGCGTTAATCAATCCTCGATTCAATATCCGAGCAAATGGCATGCCTAGTATAATGCCCACAAAGCATAGAATCCAATATTCAAAACTCATAATCTCCTTCACTTCATTAATATGAAGGCCCAAAACCCTTAATGTGGCATACTCTCTGCTTCGTTCAGATAAAGATATCACCGCGGTGTTGTAAATAATGGTAAAGCCAATAATAATTGCAATAAACTGCAGAACCACAATCATAAAGTCATAGGAACCTAAAAGAGTTTCGTAAAGTTCTAGGGTCTTATCCTTACTTTCCACTTTACGCACGGTCCCACTATATAAAAGTTCTTTTCTAATACCATCCATATCCTCGGACTTTACAATCAAACTGTTAAGCTTCATGTCTTGTCCTGTTAATTCCCCTAAAAGAGATAAGTCAATATAAGCACTAGAACCAATGCTTTGACTGACCACATCAGTAACATAGAGTTCCTGGTCTTGAGACAAGTAAGGACTGGATAAGAGCACTTTATCACCTTTATTAACATCAAGGTTTTTTGCCAGTATACTACCTAATAAAACACCGTCTTTATTCAACTTCAAATTGAAGTGACGCTCATCATCATAGAGCTTGTATAGATAGTTCCCTTCCTTAATCCCCACCAGTTCTGTACCTGTTTTTTTGAAACCATTGCTCATCATAACCGGTAAGGTCAGTATTCCTTCAGCATACGCCACCTGTTCCATAGCCATAGCCGACTGAACACCTTGAGCATATGGTACAGATTCATTAAGTACAATCTCTCCATCATACTTAAGCACATGGGTGAATTGATTATAAAACATCATGTCTACAAAACCATTCATCATGCCGATCATAACCATCATGCTGTAGGAAAAAACAATTCCAAGTACCACAAAACCCGACCTAACCTTATTACGGGAAATGTTCCGAACAGCCATAAAACCTCTACTGTTTAGAATATGTTTTAGAAAAGGTAACACTTGGGTAATGTCTTTTTTTATAGGTCTTGGTGCTTTAGGTCGCATGGCTTCTGCCGGTTTAAGCTTTACCACATTTTTCGCACCAAAGTAAGCACCTATACTACCACCTACAATCGACATCATACCGCCCACATAATAATATCGATAATCCGTCACTACGGTGCCTATTGGCATTTTGTAATAATCCAAATAAAACTGTATATAGGGTCCAATGCTTGCCAAACTTATGAGTAAGCCGACGATAGCACCTATAAGACCGGTTACGAATCCATAGAATATATAATGATATAAAATAGTCGTATTGGCATAACCAAAAGCTTTAAGGGTTCCAATCTGTGTCCTGTCCTGTTCAATAATACGCTTGAGCATAAGGTATAAAACCACCCCAGCCATTGCAACAAAAGTCATAGGGAAGGTAGTGGACATGGATCTTCCGCTGGATATTTCCTCTTCCAACATTAAATAACTAAAAAGATCGTCCCGTTCATATAGCTCGATTAAACCATATTTTTTCAAAGCATGTTCTAATTCATCTTTGACATCATCATAATCATAGCCTTCCTCGAAGGAAAAAGATAAGTCATTGTATAGACCTTCCATACCAAGAAGACTCATCAGAGCCACTTCGTCCATATAAGCTATATTATACTTTGTTGTATCTGAGAAAAATTCGTTTAGATTTTCAACAATATAAACGTATTCAGGTGAGTAAATAGATCCCTGTACCGTAAAATCATAAGTTCTTTGCTTAATAATCAAGGTTATACGATCACCCGGTACAAAATCATAAGCCTGATAGAAATCATGACCGATAAGGATGTCTTCTATTGAACGAAGATCATTGCCCTCCTTAACATAAGCATTGAGCCTTCTATCATTGGTGTCCACTATTGTCGAAATGGTCTTAAGTTTAATAACATCATCCGGGTGATCGGGCATCATCACTCGGAAAGTCTCTACAATTCTGCCGTCAACCTGGTCAATACCCTCTATGGCCTCAAGATGGGTTAATGCCGTTTTTGGGATTTGAGCAACACTGGCAAAAGCATCTCCTAGACGTTGTTCGCTGTAATATCCGTCTTTTCCCTTTTCAATCTCCAATAAAGCGGTATTCATAGTGGCATAGGTCCAGACACCTAAAGCCATCAATACAATACAGGAGATATATGCTTTCTTATGCCGCAACATGGAACGAATGGCTTTCTTAAAAAGAATCACCAGTTCACCTCCTCCGGATTCATCGGATGTTCATTTACGACAACTTTTTCAATAACACCGTCTTTAACATAAAAGACCCGGTCCGCCATATCACCAATAGACTTATTATGGGTGATAATGGCCACTGTCTTTTTATAGTTTCGGTTAAAGGAACGTAATACCTTAAGGGCACCGATACCCGTGGTCACGTCAAGCGCACCCGTTGGTTCATCACATAAGAGTATGGCAGGGTTCTTTGCCACAGCTCTTGCTATGGCTACCCTTTGCTGCTGACCACCTGATAATTGAGAAGGAAAATGGTTGCCACGGTCCTCAAGTTCGATTTCTTTTAGTAAATCATCTACTGAAATGGCTTCATCCGATAGCTCCGATGCCAGAAGTATGTTTTCTCTCGCCGTTAGATTCGGTACCAGATTATAAAACTGAAACACAAAACCTATGGCTTCACGTCGATACTTGGTCAAAGCTTTTTCATCGAGTTCACCAATTTCCGTCCCTTTATAATTCACTTTCCCCTTTGTTGGGGTGTCGATACCACCGATGATATTTAATATGGTACTTTTTCCGGATCCACTGGGTCCTAAAATAACTACAAACTCACCAGCATATAGCTCCATGTTCACACCTCTAAGAGCATGAACCACCACTTCACCCATTTGATACTCTTTGGTCAAATCTTGTACGTCCAGTATTTTTTCCTTATCCATTTTGCCTTAGCCCTCCAGTTTTGTACTGAAATAGAGATGTACTTTATGCTCTATGCGTTCATAGACTGTATCCATATCTCTCGTGATATCAAACATGCTATAGAGCACCTCACATCCTGCAATTGAATAGATATTTTCCGAATGCAACAGACTATCAAAACCAGAGGGTAGCTTCCCCTGTTGCTTTCTTAATTCAAAAGCTTTGACCAGCTTGCTCATTACTAATTGATCAAGCTTCAAAAGACCTTGAACCATACCTGATGGCAGCTTCACGCTCATCATCGCCTTCATTAAAGAAAATAGCGTTTTCTGGTCCATTTTTATATAAGGGTCTAAATACTTTAACACATAACGCATCACCAAATCGGTTAGATCATCGGCTTCCTGAACTTCTTCATAAAACTTAAAGTCTTCACTTCTGCTCTCAACATCCGCCATTACAGATACAAAGAGTTCGGGTTTCGATGCGAAGTAATTGTATACTGTGCCCACGCCGATATCACAGCGTCTTGCTATTTCACTGATACTTGTGTCTTCGTATCCTTTCTCTTCAAAAATCTTCTTAGCAACTTCAAGAATTTGCGTTTTGATTCGCTCTTTTTTCTTTTCTCTAAGATTAATTATAATCGCCAACTTTCTATATTAATCACAAAGGCATGATACACAACTTTAATGTGAATTGGTTCTAATATGAATGGGTTCATCTTTAGAGTACGCTCTCTTTTATACTTTGTCAAGATAATTCTACAATGGTTAATATGAAATAATATGTTAAATGGTTGTGATTTGAGAAGGGTTGTTATAGAATGAAAGTAGAGAAAATTATGGAGGTATTTGATGATGAAGCGATTAGGATTATTACCTTTGGCACTAACCGGTGTCTATGGTATACTCAGTTATCATGTCTATAAAAATGTGACCAAGCCACAAATATTCACCCACGAAGAAGCCTATGATTATGACATACAACAAGGCAGTTATAATGCGGTGCTGATTCGTAGTATGCCAAAGGAAACCACCATTATTCCCTCCTCTTTTGGCTACGATTTATTTGCCTACTGGATTCCTTATAAAGGTGCCACCAAAACGGTGATCCTAACACATGGTGTGACTTCTAACATTTATGGGGCTCTTAAATACTTCCAACTCTATTATGATCTAGGCTTTAACGTTCTCGCATACGACCATAGGAACCACGGTGAAAGCGGTGGTACAACCACCACCCACGGCTACTATGAGAAACATGATCTTGAAGATGTGGTTCGTTGGGTTAGACAAAAAGTAGGTTCTAATGCTATTATTGGTACGCATGGCGAATCCATGGGGGCTTCTATTGCATTACAACACATAGCCACTTATGATAACCTTGATTTCGTCGTAGCTGACTGCCCTTACGAGGATTTATTTACCATCTTAAAATACCGAATGAAAGTTGAGCACAAGTTGCCCATCTGGTTAGGTTTGTATGGTGCATCCCTTATCAACAAACTGATGGGGCAAGGTTTTTATCATGATGTGTCTCCTGTCTCTGAAATAGAAGAGGTTCATACGCCTATCCTTTTTATCCACGGTAAAAAAGATCACTATATTCCTTTTGATCATTCTGTGAATTTATATGCGCACAAATTAGAGGGTATTCGAGAACTTTATTTATCAAAGAACGGTGATCATGCAGATTCAATTATTGAAGACAATGCGCAGTATGTCGATGTAGTCTATGATTTTCTTAAGAAGATAGGTTTAAAGAAATAGTAACAATCAGAAACCAAGGAGGTAGATTCATGCATCATTCAAAATGTTGTGCCGATGAGGGCTTTGTTGACCAAGTAAAAGAGGCCCTCGAATTGCCGGATACCTTAGATGCCTTAGGTGATTTTTTCAAGATTTTCGGGGATGCAACAAGACTTAAGATACTCAGTGCCCTCCTTGAAGGCGAGATGTGTGTCGGAACCATTACAGAGGTCCTCGAAATGACCCAGTCTTCAGTATCACACCAGTTGCGCACACTAAAAAGGGCAAGACTTATTAAATCAAGAAAAGAGGGCAAATGGGTTTATTACAGTATTAATGATGAACACGTACAAATCATATATGAAATGGGCCTTAGTCACATTAAAGAAAGTGACTAAAGCCCATTTTCTTGTATATTGAAAAGTAGAACTTTCTACTATTAAAAACAATTAATCCACACCACCACTTGAACCACCAGAACCGCCACCGGCATCACTGCCACCGGAGGAAAAGCCGCCACCGCCACCTTTGGATGCGGCTTTTTGAGCGATGTTCACTGTATCTCTCATGGCTTCACTCATTGTTTTTCCAATATCATTAAAACCTTCAAAGTTATTATAATCTCTATTATAATAAGCTAAATACAAAAGCCTTGAATCATAACCCACATCAGCAAGCTGGGGATACCTGGCATACAATTGCTTAAGCAGTTTGCCTGCTACACCTAGAACGGTTGCGTAAACGAGGTATTTTTCCCACATAAACAATTCCGGTAATTCTTTTTGCTCAAAGGTCGTAAAGTCTGAGAGAAAACCCTTAAAAGCCTGCCATAAGGCTAACTCATTTTCTCCTTTTTGGGTTAAGAGCTTTTTGGTTTTACCGCCAAATATAATCGTAATCATAAACCCAATAACACTGGCAATGGATATGTAATATATAGGTGAATGCTCTAAAGCCTTCACCTGACTCACCAAAATCATGGGTACAATCATCAAGACAACATAGAGCAAAACATAGGTCGTTACACTCTTTGGTAATACATTACGTTTTGTTTCAATAAAACCTCTGCTACTGATTTTCTTACTAACCTTACTTTCAAAATCCAGATAAAAGCCAAAAGCTTCGCTGTTTAACTTTTTATTCGAACAATATTTTTTTATGCCTTTTAACGTGACCGTTCCTGTCCCACCACCTACAGTGATAAAAATAAATTCCATCACTGTTTTTTCATGGGGTGCTAACCCATCCCACTGGGTCAGCAAATTGGTGAAAACCGTATCTCTTTTGTTACCAAAAGTAGATGCTTCTTCTGTAATCGTGGCATATATCGCCTTTTTATGGATCAAGTCCAACAACGTAGCTGATATCTGATTAGAAGTATTTTCCTTGCCGCTATAATAATGCATCAGTCGATCTAATTCTGCCGGATAGATGTTCGAAGGTAGATCCCTGTAATAGCTCGGTGCCAATTCAGGCTTGTATCGCTTAAGTTTACTATGATATCTAAGTAGTGTGCTTATAGGTAGAAGAATGATTATGCCGGATACTATAATAGCTAGGAGGTTAACAATACCATTGATTCTTCTTTCTTTTGTACTTTTTTCTGCAGCCTCATTCTCCATATCGCGAAGGGCTTCGTAACGGTCTTGATCTACACGTAAATGTTCGCCATAAATAACACCTACCGGCATTAGAAAACGTGCTTCAATAAATTCTCCAGATGGTACATTGTTTATCTGAAGCTGAACCTTACGATGATCTACAAAAGATATATCACCACCACTGGGCCCATGAGCCCAGATCTCTGTGTTGTCTGCATTGGCTCCTTCAGGCAGATGAACTGTTACCGATAGATTCTTAATCTTGTACACATTGCTGCTGCTGACGTATTTATGAAAATAGTCCACACAATCATTATAGATTGTAGCCACTTCCGGAATAAGATATGTAATCTTAAAAGTTTTTGTTGTTTTTTCATCGACCCTATAATACCACTCAACCCTTGTTCCACTTCCTGAAGGTTGAACGGCGTAGTAACCTTCAGGCCTATTGGTATCAAAACCCTCCATCCTTGTAAACGGTGTTTCACCATCATAAACCGCTACTTGATCAATAGAACCTTCTACGTCCAAATAACCTCTGGAGAAATCACCTTGAAGAAATGCATAGGTACGATACTCTTCAATATAAGCTTTGCCATCTTCCATAATTGTCACTTCGTAATGTAGATCTTTTAATATGGATTTCCTGCCATCAGAATTTAGAATACCTTGCTGATTTTCATAGATGCCAAAAACAATCAGACCGATAATAAGCATTAAAAATAGCGTCAACAAAAACTTTTTAATCACCCTATCCACCTCATTCTTCAAGATTATGGTTAAAGGATCAAAACCATATATTTTGATACCTTAACCAAATTATAAATCTACAACTTACATCTGTCTATATAACTTCCGATTGATCTTCAACAGTTTTATTTTTCTCAATATAAATGTCCAATGCTTTAATGGCTCTAAAGGCAATCTTGATACCCAACACCATAATAAATATCGATAGCCCAACAAGGGTTATCATAAAAAGTGCATAGATAATTATAACAATTGAAAATCCAATACCTGCTACTGCGTTCATCTTTCTTCCTCCTCTTCATATATTCATGTCAAAATTCTACTAACGTGTCGCCATGGCTTCAATGGCTTTTTTAATAGATTCTGCCTTTTCCTTTGTCATATTGTACCGGTTATAAAAACGATAAGCCATAAGCAAAGCCACCAGTGTTCCAAAAGCGACCACAAGGCCAAAGCCGACAACGGTTGCTTTTGGTTGGACGGCTAAGCTTGAATCAAAACCAACCAGATCCAAAATAATCCCAAGTAAAAATATAGCCACCGATTGAGAAATCTTATAACTGAAGGTCAAACCACCATAATATAAACCCTCCGACCGATGACCGGTCATGAGTTCTTCTTCATCCACGGTATCAGCTATCATGGAAAAAGGCAAGGTAATCAATCCACCAATACCGATACCGGAAGGAATAACATAAGCCATCATCCATATAGGATGGGCAATGACATAATCCCTAAACAACACCAATGCTATGAAGAAAATAGAACTTAGAATCGATAGCTTAACCGCCAACAATGCAGATGTTCTTTTATCTCTTCTTTTTGTATATGCCACCCAAAACTGTTGAGAAAGCACACTAAGACCAAACATAACCCCAAAAAGGATACCAATCCCGTAATTATTAATCTTGAAAGTATAGGTATAGACATGAAGCCCCACGGCACCAACAATTGCTGTTGCAATATTGGCAGATAGATAAGCCCCTGCTACATATAAATAATTCTTATTTTCTAGAATCACTTTGAACTCCATAATCATCAGCTTAATACTACTTTTCTGATTCACTTTGGTGTTCTTAGGTAAAAAAGGAATATATTTTAGCGTCGTTACCGTAGCGATGCCGGCACACATTAGGACTATCAAAGATAGACTGATTCCCAATTGCTGATACGCTGCCGGATTCAACTGACCTAATGGGTATAATGTCGTTGGCTTGAAATAAAAAACCATACCGGCAACAGTGGTAAACGCAACCCCAAGAATAAAAAATACAGTTCTATAAGCCTGAATGGACGTTCTTTCATGATAATCGCTGGACAATTCAGCACCAAGAGCATTATAAGGCGTCACTAATATGGTCATAAATGTTTTGACCATCATGACACAAACAAATAAAAGCACCACTTTTAGGACATAGGACCAAGAAGGCTGTATGCTCCATAAGAGTCCGTTGAAGATGACCAATCCAATGGTGCCTACAATCATAAACAGATGTCTTCGACCAAATCTTTTGCTAATCGCATAATCTGACATGTGTCCAATTAAGAGATCACTAACCGCATCCCATACCACACTGACGGCGATCACCAGACCAATGATTGTCCCCGATAAACCTAATATGGTGGTTCCGAAAAATACCAAATAAGAAGTTAATGCCTGTAATATGATACCGTTTGACACATTCCCTATACCATATGTTAATTTATCTTTTATTTTTATCATACTGACTCAACTTTCATGGTTTTTATAAATTCGACACAACGTATAGATAACCCAAAGATAGGGTACAACTCAGTATAGCAAATTCCTGAGCTTTATCCTAGGCATGTGTTTAATTTTTAACCTAAATTTAATGCATCGTCTATAATTTTTGTTTACAAAAAATTCATATTCATAACCATAAGAAATAGCTTTCAATACTACATGTTTTATGGTAAAATATAAAAATAGTTTGACACTCAAAGTAATTAAGGAGAATCTTATGCATACGAAAGCACTACAAATCGGAGACTTAACCATAAAAGTACCTATCATACAAGGGGGCATGGGCGTAGGTGTATCCAAATCCCGCCTTGCAGCGGCTGTCGCTAATGCCGGCGGCGTTGGCGTTATCTCAGGAGCTCAGATTGGCTATCTGGAAGATGACTTTCAAGCAAACCCCATAGAAGCCAACAAACGGGCACTAAGAAATGAAATCATAAAAGCAAAAACCAATGCACCAACTGGGGTCATTGGCGTCAACCTTATGGTCGCTATGCAAAATTATGCAGAATTTGTAAAGGTTGCAGTTGAAGCCAAGGTGGACATGATTATATCCGGTGCAGGACTGCCTCTTGATCTTCCTGACCTTGTCAAAGATTCAAAAGTCAAGATTGTACCCATTATCTCTTCTTTAAGAGGTGCACAGTTGATTATTAAACGATGGAAGAAAAAATATGACAAAACACCGGATGCCATTGTGGTAGAAGGCGCTAAAGCAGGCGGTCATCTTGGTTTTAAATACGAAGAATTGATAGACGGTAGCAACCAAAGCCTGGTGGAAATCGTCTCTGAACTAACAGCCCATCTTAAAGAAGTTGGACTTAAGATTCCAGTCATAGCCGCAGGTGGTATTTTTGATGTTCATGATATCAAAGAAGTCTTAGATGCCGGCGCAGAAGGTGTACAAATCGGTACAAGGTTCGTTATCACCGAGGAATGTGATGCCTCCGAATCCTATAAAAAGGCTTATTTAGATGCCACCGAAGAAGACATCAAAATCATGATGAGTCCTGTCGGCTTACCTGGGCGTGCACTTAACAATCCTTTTCTCAAACATGTAGAAGCCACACAGAAAGTTAAGATTGACCGATGCTTTAAATGTATTTATAAGTGTAATCCAGCCCAGACGCCTTTTTGTATCACAAAGGCGCTTATTGATGCTGTTGAAGGTCGGGTCGATGAAGGCTTGGTTTTTGTTGGTGCCAATGCCTTTAGAGTTAACCAGATGACCACCGTTCAAGCTATTTTCGATGAGTTATCCCCAGCATTTGCCTTATAAAGTCTTGATAATCGTTAATTTATAATTTTCATGGGCCATTAAATCGATTTTTTTAAGGTCTTCTAACTTTTTATTTTCTTCAATCACTTTTAAGATGGGTCTAAGTGGGTTATTCACGTTATAGCCCACTACCACAGCCATCTCATTATTGGACATCATCACATAACTACCGATGGCATAAGGCACCACCCGTCTCACAAAACGTCTGGCAATATCGATATCAAAAAGACCTGTTTCCCCTGAGTTACCCATAATGTATTCAATGGCTTCGCTGGGTTGAATGAATATTCCGTTAATGCCTGATGTCATTTTATCGTAAACATTGGCTACCGATACGATTCTAGCATTTTTATGGATTTTATTACCTCTTCTTCCCATTGGATAACCTTCACCATTATAGGTTTCGTGATGTTCTAGAATTGGTATAATGCTGGCACCGGATAACATGGTGTTTTCTTTTATGAACTCATAACCAAGTTCTACATGACTTTTGTAGATGTTCTTCTCTTCCTCAGTAAAATCATCTTTATAAACCCATAGATTATGATCAATCATGGCCAAACCAATGTCATGAAGCATGGCTCCAATGGCCAATTCTTTTAGATTTACTCTTCCCATCTTCATATCAATGCCCACTACCAAAGATAATACGGTTACTTGAACGGCATGTTGGTATAAGAAACCATTCATGTTTTTGATATCCACAAGACCTACCATAGCATCTTTGTTTTTCCCGATATCCTCCATCATATCATCGATAACACCACTGATCTGATCAAAATACTTTTGATCCGCCATCATAGTCAATCTTTTCTTGATGGATTTTTTTCCTTTTTGTAGCTCTATGATTTGATCATGCAAATCCCTTTGAACCATATCAAAAACTTGTCTCACTTCTCTAACCGCTTTGTTTCTAAGCTCTGGAGAAATCACATCCTGTATTTCACCTAAGCTGTAGTCATCTTGAATATACACACTGATAATCCCATTGTCTCTTAGCTTCTCAATCAAAGATGTTGTCAAGCTAACATTTGATTTTAGCAGTATGCTACCTCTTTCATTATATATGGTTTTTGCTACAATACTATCATTTTTTAGTGAACCTATGGGTACCAATCTCATATCATCACTCCCCAATAATCTGTCTGCTTTTTTATACTACTCTAAATATACTAAACCTTAAGGATTAAGTAAACCTTTAGGACTTAACTCTCTTCAGTTTCTGTTCAAGTCTGTTCAACTATCTGTATTCTTTTTTATTTTACCCTATACATTTTTTCATTCCAATGATAAAATGATAATAGCTTTCCTACCCCCTAACTATTATAGTTCATCGGTTTGGACTTAGCCACTTCTGCGGATTATTCTTATTGGAGGCAATCACATGAATACGACAGACTTCTCACCCATGATCACGGCCGAACCCATAGGTTTTATCGTTTATATCCAAAAAGATGGTGTCAACCTTACCTTTGCTGAATTTTGCAATGCATCTGAAATGGATGTTCTGGATGTTATGAAGGTCTTGACATCCTCCAGTGGCTTTAAAGCTGAACCTACCGATGCTATCGGCTTTTTCTTATTTGAAGATAATGCCAACAGATTTGTTAGTGCCTTATTATCACAGTAACCAAAAGACGATGCGACTGTGTCGTCTTTTTTGTTTAAAACAAACCGTTCATGCACTTAAAAACGATACCTTTAATCTAGCACAGAGAGGCTAAAAAGGAGATACTTATGTTAACAGGAAGACATCTAATTGAATCCAATGATTTTTCTTTGGAAGAACAGGAAGAGATTTTCACCCTCGCCGATCAGATTATGGCCAATGAAGGACAGTATCTGGATGCATGTCGGGGAAAACTTCTTTCAACCCTATTTTATGAACCATCTACCAGAACCCGCTTTAGTTTTGAAGCAGCTATGCTCAGGCTTGGCGGTCAAGTTGTCGGCTTTTCAGAGCCCAACTCCTCCTCCGTATCCAAAGGTGAAAGCATCGCCGACACCATACGTACTGTCGGTTGTTACGCTGATATTGCCGTCATACGCCATCCCAAAGAAGGTGCACCAAAGCTGGCTTCCAAAAACGCCAACATACCGGTGATTAATGCCGGCGACGGTGGCCATCAACATCCCACACAAACCTTAACGGATCTGCTCACCATAAGATCCCTTAAAAAATCCATTAACCATCAAGTCATCGGTCTTTGTGGCGATCTTAAGTTTGGCCGAACCGCCCATTCATTGGTAAAGGCCCTCAACAAATATGAGAATATCCGATTCATCTTCATATCACCCATTGAACTAACCATACCTGAGTATATCCTTGAAGACTTGGATCCCGGTTCTTACACCTTGACCGATAATCTGGATGAAGTCATCGACCAACTGGATATCCTTTATATGACCCGTATCCAGAAGGAGCGTTTCTTTAACGAAGAAGAATACTTGCGACTTAAAGGTTATTACATCTTAACAAAAGACAAGTTGACCACCGCCAAAGAGGATATGATTGTCATGCATCCTCTGCCACGGGTGGACGAAATATGCTCCGATGTGGATGATGACCCAAGAGCTGTCTACTTCAAACAAGCCAAATTCGGTATGTATGTCCGTATGGCTTTGATTCTAAAACTACTGGGAGGTGCTTAATATGTTAGAAATCACCGGAATACACCGCGGTATTGTCATCGATCACATTAAGGCCGGCCTTGGCTATAAGATATTTAAAGAATTAAAATTACAAGACGTTGCCTACCCAACCGCCTTGATTCGTAATGTCCACTCCAACAAACTGGGTAAAAAGGATCTTATAAAAATTGACAATGTTATCGATCTTAATCTTAATGTTTTGGGTCTCATTGATCCTAATCTTACCATTACCATTATTGAAAATGGTCAGGTCATTGAAAAGAAACAAATCAAGTTGCCTGAGACAGTCGTCGGTATCTTATCCTGTAAGAACCCTAGGTGCATCACAACCACCGAGCATAACATCGACACCACCTTCCATTTGGTAAATCCTCAAACCAAAGAGTACCGATGTGAGTTTTGCAATACCCGTGCCAAGCTATAGTAGGCTTGAAGGGTTAAACTCCGTTTTCCGTTTATAAAAATCAAAAAGTGCTGTTAGAAGAATTTAATATCTTCTTAAGCACTTTTTTCTTAATCTTTTTTATGCAAAGCTCAATACCTTACCTAAAAATGCTTGTAAAGCTTCTGTTTTCGGATTGGATAATATGTCCCTACCTTGCTCAATCACTTGTCCTTCATCCAAAAAAATGACATAGTCCGCAACATGTTTTACAAAACCTATTTCGTGGGTAACCAATATGACATCTTTCTTCTCATCTACCAACTTCTTAATGGCATACAATACTTCCCAAGTTAGAACAGGATCGAGGGAAGAAGTGGGCTCATCTAGAAGTATGATTTCCGGCTTGATGGCCAACGCCCTTGCAATAGAAGCTCTTTGAGATTGACCCCCACTGATTTGATGGGGCAACTTATCCTTATGTTCTTCTAAGCCAAAGTAGGTCAGTAGACTTAATATTTCCGATGTAAAGGCCGTTCTTTTTTGTCCGTGTACTTTTTCAAGTATCAGGCTGATGTTCTCAAAAATAGATAAATGGGAGAAAAGATTGTGATCTTGAAAGACAAAGCCCACCTTTTTCCTATAATCCCTAATGTCTTCTCGACTCATCCAATCATCATTGATGGCAATGTCGCCACTTTCAAACGTTTCAAGACCTGCAATCAACCTGAGTAAGGTGGATTTGCCACTACCAGAAGCACCGATTAGAGCCAACACTTGAACGTCTTGAATATCCATGGACAATTCATTGAGAATAACCTTGTTGTCATATTTTTTTACTAAGTTATCGATTTTAAGTTTCATAGGTACACCTCAGTTCTTGTAATTCAGACGTACTTCCAGATAGCGTACCAATTTAATCAAAGGTATGGTGATCAGTAAGTAGCCAAGGGTCATAATTAGAAAACCCTCTCGGGTTAAATAGGTGTTGGCAATAACATTGTTTACCCGATTATAATATTCACTTGTACCCATAAAGGATAAGAGTGCGCTACCTTTAATGGTCAACGCAAACTGCCCTGCAAGGGGTGGCAAAATACTTATAATGACTTGTGGGAAGACAATATGTCTATAGGTTTTGAACTTGGTAAACCCAAACATCTTAGCTGTCTGCCACTGATTAATATGAATAGATTCGATGGCACCTTTGTAGATGTCGGATACATAGGCCCCAATATACAGGCCCAGTGTAATGGTCCCCACCAGAATCTTAGATCTAATCTCAAAAGCATTACCAATATAATAATAAGCGACAATGGCAATAACCAATAAAGGTGTTCCAAAGATAATATTCTTATGAATGACGGCCAGATAATGTAATACAGAAAAATTGGTCTGCTCCATCAAGTATAGGATTAAGCCAATGAAAAGGGCCAATAATAAAGCCATAAAACTAATATAAATGGTCGTCAGCCAACCTCTGAATATGAAAAAGCTATAAGCGCCAAACGGTTCAAAATTCCAAGCCCTTCCAATATCTTTTGTCATGACATAATAGAAAAACACGCTATATATAACCAGTGCTGCCACAAACCCAAATGTCTTTCTCATGTTTTTCATACGATTACCTCTTTTTCTCTAGAAGAAAAAGTCTAAGCCTTGATCTTCGAATTCTTTGATTTTATCTTCTAAAAACTCAGCACGAATGGCATCATAGGTGCCATCTGTTTTGGCCTCTTGGATAAAATCATTTAACTGTTGCTTGAATTCATCATCCTCACCTTTTCGAAGGGCAATACCCCAGCCTTGGGTATTTGGCAATGGTTCTAGGATGGCCACTGTCGTGTCAGGATAGTTTTCTTGATGTCTGATAATCGACAATGGATCATAAATAAATACATCCGCGTTACCTTGAGCGACCTCAAGTACTGCGGTTACTTCTTCGTCCAAAGTCAACACTTGTGCCAAAGGTGCATTCGCCGCTGCCCATAGAGCACCTATGGTACCCGACTTTGAAGCAATAATTACTTCCGGATCATTCAAATCTGCGGGCGACTTTACTTTAGAATCTTTATGGGCCAACATCATAAGTTGACTGGTAGTATAAGGATCTGAGAAATCAACAATCTCCTGACGTGCTGCTGTAATGGTCATAGAGGATATGATGATATCAATACTACCCGATTCAAGAGCAGGAATCAAGCTTGGGTAAGGGGTGTCAATAATCTCAACCTTCATGTCCAGATATTCCCCTAAGGCCTCTGCTAATCGAACGGAAGCACCTGTTGGGTTACCTTCTTCATCTACGGTCTCAAAGGGCGGATACTTTAGTTCCATGCCGACCTTCAGTACTTCTTCTTCTTTTCCACATCCTGCTATGGCTAATACAAGTATACCTACTAATGTTATAATACCTACTATTTTTTTTGTTTTTTTCATACTGTCCTCCTAAATTCAATCGTGCTCGATGGATTTTATGAAACGAAAAGCCTTCTAAAAGGCTTTATTGATAATCATTATTAATTGTATTTAGTTAGATTATACTGTTATCGCTTGCATCTGTCAAGGGTTGGTTTATACTTATTTTTGGAGCTTAACAAAGGCAGTAATCTCTTTGGCAAGTAATATAGAAGCTTCTATTTCTTCCTTGCGTATGGAAACGCTCTCAATATTACAACCAATCGGTATGCCTTCTGCTTTGGCAACCTTCGTTAGTTCCTTGTAGATCACTGTAATCAACTGAATGGACTTGGATAACATCTCTTCTGAAGTCAGCAAAGTATTTTCCAGCCAAGAAGGCACACTTATGCCTAACCATTTAATGAATTTTAATGTTTTGGCCGAACCACAGGGTGTTAATGTAAAAATAATCGGCACCATGTCCATCTCATGTTTCAAACAATACTGTTTATAATCGAGTAGGAATTTTTTGGAGGCTTCCAAGTCATAGACGGCTTGAGATACAAAAAAACGACAGCCTTTGGACATTTTGAAGCCAACCCGTTCGTCTTCATCACCAAGAAGTCTATGACGTTCCGGTATGGTGACCGCCCCAAGGAGCATATCATCATTGTACTTTTGCCTAAGTTTGTAGGCCTCATCAAGCTTAAGTCCCACTTCCTGATGGGTTGATGCTGTCCCGACAAAAACAGTAAACTGATCTTCACCGTCTTTCAGCCATTCTACAAAGGCTTCTTCAATATAGTTGCCGACACACCGATAAACCACTCGAGGTACATTTAGTTCTTTTAAGTAGTGTCTGGAGTACAAGGATGGGTCTACCGTGTGAATGAATTCAAAAGGCCGTTCTTCATGGGTGCGCTCTGTTTCATCTTGTATATCATAAACGATGACACCATCTACATCCAGTTCTTTAATCCTGGCGATGTGTTTCTTGGAAATAGCTTCAATTTTCTCATCTGTATTGTTGGATTTTGGAGGTGTCAATCCGTAGAAAATCATACCGCTTTCTCTGTTGATTATTTTATCTCTTAGCATAATAATCCTCTCTATACGTTGACCATGGTTACAGTGTTAAGACCAATAGTCTGAACCATTACATACACTGTTGATTTTACCTTAGCCATTTATTATATATCAATTCACCTGATTTGAAAACCCTTCAATAACTTCCGTTTTTTGATTGTAATTCTCATTTATCTCTTTTAAAATGGATTTAGTTGTGCTAGACTGAATCTATAACAATTCTTACCAACTTTTGAAAGGAGTTGATTTTATGCTAACCAACCGTCAAAAAGGCTTAATTTATGGTGCTTTCATCGGGGATGCCTTGGCACTCGGTCCCCACTGGATATATGATACTGATCTAATCGAACAACAATTTGCCCCCTTAACGGATTTTATGGAACCTGCCACCCCTTATCATTCTATTAAGGGTGCCGGAGATTTTACCCATTATGGTGACCAATCTCTCATGCTTCTTAAACATCTCGCAAGCTATCAACGTTTTGATTTGGCAAATTTCAAGGAAGACTGGATAAATTTCATCAAATATAACACCCTCTATCTGGATCATGCAACCAAAACCTCTTTAGATATTCTAACACGTGGTGATGGGTTCATCGGTTCTGATTCTATGGAGCTTGGTGGTCTTGTTAGAAGCGGACCTCTTTTCGCTCTAACCCATGTGACTGTTGATGAACTTCTAGCTCAAACCCATCTGACCCACAACAATGAGACCTTAGATGCCATCGTACTTTTTACCTATCGGTTACTTAAGTATGTTTTATCCGGCAAGACCCCTTCCGAAGCCTTAGATCTGGTTTATCCAGAATCCTCTGATATCATTAAGGCTTATGTGGACCAAGGTTTGGCCAATATTGACCAGCCACCCGTGTCTACCATCAAAGCCATCGGTCAAAGTTGTTCTGCCGAATTTGGATTCCCCGCTTCCATATATCTCATTGTCAAATATGAGAATGATTTTGTTGAAGCACTGGTTCAAAACGCTTATGCCGGTGGTGATTCTGCAGCCCGTGGCATGTACATTGGTATGGTTCTAGGTGCTTATATGGGCTATGACAAGCTTCCTTCTAAGTGGATTGAAGACTTAAACGCCAAGGATGCTATTAAGCAAGCTTTATCTGTTTTCGAATAAATAATACCCCTATGATTAATGGGTCAAGCAAGTCTCTAAGTGATAAAAAGCTTAGAGATTTTTCGTTAAATGAAAAAGTAAATTCCAGTAACCCAGAAGTTACCTTTTCATGCAGGATTAACTTCCATTTTTAACACTTAACAATCATCAATTTATCATCTATACTTACATTACAGGCTCATATTCATAGATAAACTTACATGCCAAAATGGCATCTGAAAATAGTGTGCGAGACTAAATTCCACATGCCTTAGTGTAAGACTAAATTCTATACAGTGAAATCTGCCTGTGCGACTATTTTATTTTAGTAGTTCTGGTCTCAAGAATACATCATCTGGTGCTATTTCTTTTAGATTTAAGTATTGATGAAGTTTTTGATCCAGAAGAAGCTGGGACAGTTTAAACGGTGAGCAACCGTTTAGACTGTCTCTTGCTTCGCTATTAATATGATTCTGCAGTAATGTTGTTTGTTTATCCGTCAAGTCCTCAAAACTCTTCCCTTTTGGTAGGGCTAAACGAATATATTCATGATTCTTTTCGATCCTGCCTTTTTGCCATGAGCTGTAGGGGTCACAATAATAGATACTTGTTCGCTTGTTTCCACATATATCTTCTTCTAATGATGAAGGGTTCTGAAACTCCGATCCACCATCCGTAAGAATTACTTGAAATATTTTGTTAAAAGCTTCTGGCCCAAGAGCAAGTGTTAAATCATCATAAACCCTTTGTACAGCCATTTGTGTCTTAGATTTAAGTAGAAAAATAAGCATCAATGAACAGTTACGAAACATCATAGTTAAAAATACTTTACCACCTTTTAAACCTTCTACAGTATCCATTTCAACAACATTTAAATGAGGTTGCTCTTTGATGAGTTTTTGAAAATCTGAATAATTACGGCTTTCCCTATAAACTCTGTCTTTTATGCTTGTACGTGTTGTTGTCTTTCTTTTTTTGTACTTAACTCTGCGACGTAAATCCAAATTTCTTGCCGTCAGTACAGATTGATCAAGATAATTGTAAAGCGTTCTACGACTGCACCCTATATCCGCAGCATGATGAGAATAAATATGAGCAATGGATTGACCTTTTCTAATCAACGGAGAAACTAACGCATCCATTGTTATAAGTGAGTCAGGTGTTTGATTAATACCTTCTCTACTAGATACAAGCATCTCACGGTAGCCATCATCCGCGTATTTAGCTGAATAAACTTTCATTTCCATCAAACAATTAGTCCGTTTACCACAACCGTTACAAACATATGGAGGTTTACTAAGCTTGAGACACGTTTTAGGCATATAATTAGGGCAAATGTAGATACACTTTATCTCGGCTCTTGGGCAATGAGTACATATAGTTTCGCATGGATCTTCGCATAAGTACTTAATTGTACAGCCGTTTCTATTACTACAAGGAATAGGGGCAAAGTTAATATTCTTTCGCTCTTTTATCTTTGAATGTCGACGTATTTCCTTTGATACTGTACTTGGATCTTTGTTCAACTTCCTCGCGATGATGGCAAAGTTATCACCAGCAAGAAGGCTTTTTTCAATTTCTATGCGTTGTGATAATATCAAGTGTTTTTGATTGCCTTTGGTTTTCATAGTAACCTCATTCCTGCACAGGCGGGCAATCAACTGCCTTATGATTATACAGGAAGAGTTGTGCAAATGTAATTGCTATCTATCATGAATTTACTTTTGCAAACTGGAATTTACTTTTTCATTTAACACTTAGAGATTTTTTTGGCTTTTTGTTTCTATTTACACGAACGTATGTTCGTGTTATAATTTGAATATACTCTGTTGAGTTGAAGTTTGTTGAATGTTGTTGAAGTTTTGTTGAAGCTCTTTGATCTATATACTAGGAGGCCTGTTTATGAACCGCTATATTTTTCATATTGATGTGAACGCCGCCTATTTAAGTTGGAGTGCTGCTTACCGGCTACAACAAGGTGATGCTGTGGACTTAAGGTCTATTCCCTCTGTTGTCGGTGGTAACGAAAAATCAAGACATGGTATTGTCCTTGCCAAATCAACACCTGCCAAGCAATATGGCATCCATACCGGGGAACCCCTTATGGCGGCACGACAGAAATGTCCTAACCTTGTAGTGGTGCCTCCTGACTACAACCTCTACATAAAAGCCAGTCAAGCCATGATCGACATCATCCAAAGATACTCGCCCCTTGTCCAACAGTTTAGTGTGGATGAGTGTTTTGTGGACTTTCTTCAGATTGGATCTGATAAAAAAGACCCTGTCCTACTGGCGCACACCATTAAAGATGCCATCTCAGATGAACTGGGCTTTACCGTTAATATAGGTGTCTCTCACAATAAGATCCTTGCAAAAATGGCTTCCGACTTTAAGAAGCCTAACCTTGTTCATACCCTTTTTTCTCATGAACTGGAAGAGAAATTATGGCCCCTGCCGGTTTCTGACTTATTCATGGTGGGACGACAGACCTCTAAAAAGCTCTATTATCTTGGCATCACCACCATTGGTGAATTGGCAAAGGCCGATACGGATATGCTCTATGGTCATTTCAAAAGTTTTGCCCACCTGATTCAGAGCTATGCCAACGGCGTTGACCCTTCTCCTGTTCGTAAAAATAACCATCCCTTGGTTAAAGGCATGGGCAATTCGACCACCGTTAAGTTTGATGTTCTTGAAGCGACAACCGCTTATCAGGTTCTCTTGTCCTTAGCCGAAAGCGTAGGCATGCGCCTAAGGGCCGCAGGCTTTTGCGCCGGTCTGATTGCCGTGAGCATTACCTCTGCCACTTTTGGTCACAAGAGCCATCAATACAAGCTCAGCGTCGCTATGAATTCAACCAGCTATATCCACCAAGTTGCAAGGCGTCTTTTTGATGAACTTTGGGACGGCACGCCTATTCGCAAACTGGGTTTACGAGCCAGTGACCTACACACCAATGATTATGTTCAATTGTCTTTTCTAGAGGATTATGATTTTTCTAGAGATCGGCTTCTGGATCTGGCTGTTGACCGGATTCGAGGGCGCTATGGACTGACTTCCATACAGCGTGCCAGCTTTTTACATTCCGGTTTGAAACCGGTCACCGGTGGCATTGGCGTGGAAGATTATCCTGTCATGACCAGTATTTTATAGATGAGGTGTTATATATGAAAACCATTGCAAAACCTATCGAGATGATCAGTTGGACCGAAGAAGACGGTCGTATCCATCCCGTTAAGTTCAAGATTACAACCCACGAAGGTGAACGACAGGTCTACCGGGTCCTTCAGATCTATACCACTGAACTTGACCGGGTTGCCGGCAACAAAGTCTATCGCTTCACCTGTGAGATTGCCATCAACGCCATGATTAAGCTTTGCGAGATTCGCTACGACTTGGATTCTTGTCGTTGGGTTCTTTTTAAGATATAGATTTGGTTAAAGGGTCAAAACTAAGTTTCACTCAATTTTATAAATGACTTTTCTTGAAAAGTTCGTAATTAAACACCAAACACAATATATGAGGTTCTTCTCCAATAGCTTGGATGTAAGATGACGTGGTCACACATATGCTGTTGGTTAATAAGGATATGTAGGGCTTGGTGATCCATACCTCAAGACTGCCACCACTGATAAAGCGATATAAATCTTCCTCTGAGTAATCATATCCCTTGTTGTGAATCTTAAAAATGTCCGCGTTCCTAGAAGAAAATCCCGTATTGTTAATCATGGCATCACTTATTTGAATACCCTCCCTATTAATAATCCAACCATTTTCAATCGAAGGGTAAGCCGTAAAAAGCTGATTCACATTTTCTTCCATAGAATATTGGGGCCAATTATGACTTTCGGCTTTAAGCTGGTCTAAAAACATAACAATCTTATTCATAAAATGCCGCATGTCTTCTATCGTAGCTGTCTTTGCATGACTTCGAATAAGCTCAAAGCCCTTCTGCAAATCAAACAAGTCAACATAATCTTCTTCACTGACTCTGACTGGCTCTTTGATGTAGTAGCCTTGAAAATATTGAGCACCCTGTTCAAAAGCCAGCATTAGACCTTTTTCTGTCTCAATACCCGTTTCTACGACAACCATACCCATCTCATGGGCGATCTGACCCATATGTTTAAGTATGCGTTTTGAATAACTTGGGTTGTTTAACTTTGCTAAGTATTGGTGATTGATTTTTATAATGTCCGGGTTAAAAAGTATAATTCGGTCCAGATTAAAATAATCTTTTCCAATATCATCAATGCTGATATAAAAGCCAAAAGTCCGCTGTTGATGAATAAAAGCCTGAATTTGTTCCACCGTCATATTTTCATAATTACCGATATCAAAAACAACGGATTTTGGTGAAATTCCATGTGCTTCAATCAGGTCCTTTAGAGCATGGGTTTCTTCACAGGCACGGATCATGCTTTCATTGATGTTGATAAACAAAAGGGATTCGGGGTGTTTATTCTGAATATGCCGGAAAACTTGAACCGTCTTTTTAATAACCAACCGTCCAAGTGCCATATCTAAGTCTTCTGTCATAGCCTTCTCAAAAAGTGCATTGGGCTCTATGACTTTTTTGGTTCTTGGATGAATGCCTTTTACAAAAGCTTCTATGCCAATGGCAAATCCCTCGTGATGGGAAATAATTGGCTGCATGTATATTTCTATGGATTCTTGGTCAATCAGTTCACATGTTGAATAACTATGGCTCATGTATTTCTCCATCTCTAATATTATTTGCTTCAATCAAGAACAACAAAATCCTGATATAAAGCGGCTCTCTCATCTTGACCTACCTTCTCACTCATTCTGGCAATTGCCATAGGTAGCAACCAGGGTTTTATCATGTCAAAGTCCATACCTGCCACTTTGAAATAAGCCTTTAAATAAGACCAAATTAATATTTTCCTAGCAAAATAAAACATCCACATGAAAACTCTAGGTTCTTCTTTATGAAGCGCCTCGTATTTTAAGAGGATGAACGTCCTTGCCACATCTGCAGCAGGATGTCCCTTAGCTGCTGTCACCCAGTCAATAACCGTTGCTTTTTTCTCATAATAAAATACGTTCCGAGGATGAAAATCCATATGGCATATGGCTTCACCATCGGGTAATTCATTTATGGTATTCATCACTGCTTCAACTAGGTCAACAGGTAGATCCACCACCTTATTAATGCTTCTTCTAAGGTGCTCCTTAACATCCGGCAAAAGAGGTGCTGTTTTCTCATGGATGTTCAGTTGGGTCCTTGCCAAACATTTTCCGTAAAAATAAGCCTTCCATATCTTTTTTGTCAAATGAAAAAGTATGGTCTTACCATTGATACGTTCAAAAATGTAACCTCTACGCCCTTCTACTTCTATTTCTTCTATAAGCCTTGGCATGGATAGACCTTTGGCATAGACAATCTCATGAATCAGACCTTCATAGTCAATCATCTGATCTTCAATATGAGGTTTGAATAACTTCAAAACCGTATGGTCGTGCCACTCATAAACATCTGATGTTGCGCCGTAACCCATAAGCTGTCGTTTCATCCAAATGCCCCCATTCCATCTTCTAACATTACCTATTGATCCTCACCCAATAATCTAATATATGGCATAGATATGGTCTGTAAACCAAATCTCACCATTACCAATCATGGCCCCTCGCCAAGATGCAAAAATCTCTTCAGATGTGCTGGACGCAACAATACTTCTTATATCTTCGTTGATAATCCAGTCATAATGCTCCAAAAAATCTTCTTTATTATAGAGCTTAATACGGTCTCCATCCCGCTCGACTTCTAAAGGGAACTCAACCATATTTGCCAATGCCTCTTTATTACCACTACCCATAAATTCTTTGAACTTAAAGTAAGTTGTCAGAATCTCCAGATTGGTATAACCGGTACTCAAAGAAAAATCAATGTCTGAGTCAAGAAGGTCTTGCTCAAGTGTCTCAATGCCGTAAGTCTCTTGTACACGTTGATCTAATAAGGTATAATCCATGTCCAAGTGGCTGTTGTCTGCCAAGGTTGACTCATCAAATATTTGCTTCAGACCCTCATTTTCCCATATATAAATAAGGTCAACACCACTTGAAGAGGTGTAAACATAGGTCAGTCCATCATAGGTAACCAAATCAAGAAAATTCGTAATAAGTTCCTCACCCATAATCACTTGGCGATACGATGAGCCTTCTTTTAAAAACAGAGTATCTATAGAAGAAAACATGCCCGTTCCGGCAAACTTATACGTGATGACAAGGTCTTCCTCTCCATTGTTGTCTATGTCAGCTTGATACAGAAAACTGGTATTGTCAAAAAAAGAGGTTTCCATATAAGCCTCTAGGGTTAAGATCTCTTCTTCATAAAACACTGATTGTCCTTCAAATATGCTTTCAATAGCTGCCATAAAAAGGACTTCTTCTTCATATCTGATGCCGCTCATGACCACCATATGATCTTGAAACTCGGATAAGTCTTCAAGGGTTATTATAGAAGCCACATTTTTTTCAGTTTCTACCGCTTCTACAGGATTATCTTCTTCTACCACTTCTTCTGCAGTCGTAGCATCATCTTGTTGCAGTGCCTCCTCTTGTTCATCAACCTCTACAGAGGGCGCCTGAACATCTGTACATCCCATCAACAATAGAATCATCACCATCAGAAGACCAAAACTTTTCATCATCTTCTCTACCACAATCCACCTCATTATTTCTATTTTAATAGTCCTATTACTCTTCTGATGATTTTATCACAACCGTTAAATTTTTTCTATAGGACATGCTTCGATTTAAAATAAAACCACTTCAAAATCATTGTTAAAAAGATCGATAAGTAGAAGCTTACCCTTTAACAGCTCGCCCCTTCCAATTAATACCTTTACCGCCTCACTGACCTGCAGTGATGCCACCAATGCCGGTGAAAAAGAAGGGTTACCCAGTTCTGCTTCATGGCCTTTCCCTTTGTGATTTCTATAGATTTTGCTTAGAAAATCATCACCAGGCATAATCGTACTTACCTGACCGTACCAACCTGCAATTGCACCATAGATCATAGGGATACCCAATTCTGAAGCTGCCTTTTGAAGTAGAAAGCGTGTCTCTATAGAATCCAGGGCATCGATTACAAGGTCATGTCCTCGAACAATGTCTAGAGCATTTTCCTGGGTCAAATATGCAGTGACAGGGGTTAATTCTACATCTGAGTTGACCTTTTCCATCCTCTCTTTGGCTGTAACGGCTTTACCTAAACCAATATGCACCTCTGTCGAGAGAAGCTGCCGGTTCAGATTACTCACATCAAAAACATCCCCATCCACGGCGGTAATCTTACCTACACCAATTCTACCCAGCATTTCAATCACATAGCCACCAAGGCCGCCACAGCCAATGACACATACGCTTTTATTCTTTAACACATCACACTCGTCTTGACTCAACATATTTCTATTTTTTGTATAACGGTCCATATCAGCCACCTCCTACAGGTGGGAAAATAGAAATAATATCGCCTTCTACAAGCTTTGTATCCAAAAGACCATCACGACCGTTGATCATAAGAATTGCTACGTCTTTTTCATCAATCTTAAGCTGATCTATAACCGCTCTGGCCGTCCATTCCTCCCCAAGCTCCACCATCATTTCACGGCCTCTATCTTTTCTCAGTGTTGCAAACAATCTTACTTTGAATTCCATAAAATTCTCCTTCTAGCTAGATACAATAAACAAGGTTGCGCACCCACAGACAGTCACCACAGGAAGGCATATTACCATAACAGTCACTGGTCGTGTCTCTTACAAGGTCACACCCATCCACCAAATCACAGTCTGTACATGAAGGGTAATGGTTATCGTAAACCATGGCACGGTATTTTTTATAAGCATCTGTTTCCCATATGTCCTCTAGTGTATCCGCCATGACATGACCAAAACTATGGGCTTCAATCTTTTTGCTTCTCCCAAATACAACTTCTGTACCACTGTGGGCAAACCGGTAACAAGGGGTGACATCACCTTTAGCATTGATAACGGTTGTATCATTTTCAACGAACCTACATCTGCGCTCTGTCTTAAGCTTCGATTCAGACAATCGAACTTCAAGTCCTTTTTTCAGACCATGGTTACGAATCCGCTGATAAAAGGCTTTCATCTCCGGTACATCATTTTCTGAATAAAGAATTAAGTCTTTGTCTTCTAGGGATGCAGGTAGAATATTAGATACAATAAATTGGGTGGCGCCAAGTTCACTGACCAAATCCATGAGCTTAAACACATCTTGCTTATTGGTTTTTGATATTACCATCTGAAATACAAGCTGAGGCGTTTTACTGTTTCTAGTGATTTTTAATGCATTTAGCTTCTTGACATTGTCAATGACAACTTGAAGCTCAAAGCCCCTAATATCAAAAAATACCTCTGATAAACCATCTATGGAAATAACCAGTTGGTCCACATGATCGATGAGGGCAGTCATCAGATCTTCTGTAAAGAATGTGCCATTACTTGTGAGCATTAATCTATATCGACTGAGTCGCTCAAGCACTTCCATAATCCTTGGGTGGACCGTAGGCTCACCAATACCACCTACAACCACTTCTTCTAGGGTTTCCATACCTACGAGTTCGTTTAATATCTTGTCCAGCATCTCGGTTTCCATGTCCTGTGGTGCTTCGCTCCATGATTTTCTATAGCACATGGTACAGTTAAGATTGCATCGATCGGTTAATTCTAGATTTACCTTTTTGATTGCCATTTTTACCTCCGTTTTATAACCTTCCTAATAAGAAGAGTGACTTTGTCACATTATATACCATCTAAATACCTATATAGAAAAGTCAGACTTCTTTGCGCATGTGCATAGCACGCGCTAAATTTTAATTTATTATATATCAGGAAATATACTTTCCTGATATATAACAAAGGGGTCCCTTTCGGAACCCCTCAATCTTTAAGGATTAGATTTTAAGCAACCCTTTTCTCTCTTGTGTAGGGATACCATCTGTACTCCAACCACGAAGTTCATAATATTCAGGTAACAATTCTGAAAGTCTTGCCACATTACCTTTTGATGGACCTTCTGCAATAGGATCTTCAAGAAGTCGCTTAGGTAATGTATCTTGTGAAGGATCAACACCAGCATCAAGGTTAAATACCCTTTCAAGATTCCAGATGCGTTCACCAGCAAGTAGCACATCATCCGCTGTCCACTCGGTTCCAATAACTGCATTGGTCATAGCCGCATAATCACCAGCACCCATTGCAAAGGATGTGAATAGGCAAAGCCCGGATGAATCAATAAAAGCTGTAAAGTCTTGGAAGATCTTAACCCAAGCTGCTTTACCTTCAATGGTGAATCTGTCCAATTTCTCAGGTAAACCTAAAATCTCAGGAGAAATGAGGTAACCTCTTACATGACAACCACCACGGTTTGACGTTGCATATTGAAGGCCTTGACCTTGGATGGCTCTTGGATCATAAGCCGGCAATTCTTGTTTCTTAACGGACATGGATAGCTCAGGCACACCATAAGAATCTGCCAATCGATAAGAACCGTCTGCCATTTTATCGCCAAATCCTGCTCTCTCACCAATACGCTTGGTCCATTCAACAACAGCGTTGCTGGCACCAAAGTCTAATGATAAACCATCTAAGTCCTCATCTTTAATAAAGCCTTTTTGATAGAGTTCCATAGCTGCTGCTATGGTCGCACCTGTTGATATTGTATCTAGACCATATTCATTACACCAAAAGTTGGATTTAATGATGGATGGCATATCTGATACACCACAGTCACCACCAAATGCCCAAATGGTTTCATATTCAGGACCGCCGCCTTCAATATCATCGACTTTACAATAACGTCCACAAGCGATGGGACACCTGTAACATGGGTCTTTTTTGGTTAAGTACTTTTCAGCAAGGAGTTCACCACTGGTATCTTCCGCTTCGGAAAATTGAGATAATTGGAAGTTATTCGTAGGGAATACGCCGCCTTCATTGATGATGTTAACAAGGACAGCTGTTCCATAAGTCGGTAAGCCTTGTCCGGTAACACCGTTTTCTCTGATTTTTGCGTTACAATCTTTGACGACAGCCTTAAGCGCTTCTTCATTGGCAATGGCCACTTTATTTGTACCTCGAACAGTGATTGCTTTTAAGTTTTTGGAACCCATAACCGCACCAACACCTGAACGGCCTGCTGCTCTAGAAACGTCATTCATAACCGCTGCCATGTTAGAAAGTTTTTCTCCTGCTGGTCCAATCGTAAGGACTCTGGACTTTTCAGGTACTTCTTTTAAAAGTGTTTCTGTGGTTTCGGATACAACCTTACCCCATACATGGGCTGCGTCTCTGATCTCAACTTGATCGTCTTCAATCATAACATATACAGGTTTTTCTGATCGACCTTCTACAATGATTACATCATAACCTGAGAATTTAAGTTCAGCACCCCAGTATCCACCAGAGTTTGATGATGCAATTGTACCGGTAAGGGGTGACTTGGTCACAACCATATAACGTCCCCCAGTTGGTGTAGGTGTACCTGTTAATGGACCTGTTGCAAAAAGAATCTTATTCTCCGGACTTAAAGCATCCACTGATGGGGATACTTCATCCACGAATAGTTTCGTGCCTAGACCGCGACCACCGATGAATTTTTTTGCCTCATCCAGATTCAAATCTTCTACCTGTGAAACACCTTTACTTAGATCAATTCTTAGAACTTTACCTTGGTAACCGTACATATTTTGCCTCCTTCTCAAATTTGGTGCACCGAAAATCCAGTGCAAATAAACGTTACATTTATTTCCAAATCCTTTCCAAGAATGGGAGGCAGTACAGTTTCCCGTCCTACCCTTTGGTCAATGGTTCATGGCTATAGCTTTAGAACCATTGACTCGGATTTTGGCTTCTTTTAATCTATAATCTCGATTGGGTCGCCTACTCTTATTTTACCTGTTTTTAAGACTCTTGTAAATATGCCTTCTTTGGGCATAATGCACTGACCGACTTGAGCTTTGATGGCACAACCGGTGTGACATTCCTTACCGATTTGGGTTACTTCGTGGAAAGATTCTCCTATTTTCACTTTGGTACCTACAGGCAATGTATGAAGTATAATACCCTCTGTCGTTAAGTTTTCTGCAAATTTGCCACTGCAAAGCCCTTCAATCCCTATCTTCGTCATTTTATCAATGCTTTCTTGAGCCAGCAAACTGACTTGACGGTGCCATTTACCTGCATGTGCATCTCCCACAAGACCATGGTCCTCTTGAAACATGCCTTCCGGTATGGATTCTTTGATCACACCTTTTTCCTTGCTGATATTAATGGCACGTACTTTTCCAACAATCTCACTCATTGTCAATCCCCCTGTCTTTTATAGTGTCCCGACTTGCCACCGTTTTTTTCTATTAATCGTACCTGTCCGATGACCATATCCTTGTCAATGGCTTTGCACATATCGTAGATGGTCAGTGCGGCCACAGAAACTGCGGTCAATGCTTCCATCTCTACACCTGTTTTGCCATGTGTTTTTACCGTAGCTATAATTATAATCCGATCCTCTTGTATCTCAAATTCAAGATTCACACCAGTGAGCATTAAGGGGTGACACATGGGTATGACGTCGCTGGTTTTTTTCGCTCCCATAATACCTGCCACCTGCGCTACATTCAGAACATCACCTTTTTTGATGCCTGATGATCGAATAGCTTCAATAGTAGATGGCTTCATGACAATCTGTCCATTGGCTACTGCAACCCTATAGGTATCTGACTTATCCGTCACTTCTACCATATGTGCTCTGCCATTATCATTAAAATGTGTTAGACCCATATTGCCTCCTTTTAGCCTCCGATTTGCACCATGTTTCTTAGGATACTTTTGCCGTTTTCCAGATTATGTTCCTTCGGTTTTTTCTGTATGGATTCTATGATATATTTACTAAGATCTACGCCTTCATCTAGTGCTTTTTTAAGATCGAATTCTTCGTCAGAATGGAGACAATACTTAAGCTTGCCTTCCGGTGTCAGTCTAATCCTGTTACAGTCCTCACAGAACTTGCAGGTGATTGGACTAATCAGGCCGATTTTGCCTTTTCCACCGGGGAGTCTGTAATACTTTGCCGGTGATGTAGGGTCTTCCTCTTCTACCGGTGTTAATTCAGGCACCTGTTCCAGTACCGTTTGATTGGCCAGGAAGTTGTTCTTAGACCATCTGGCTACTTCGCCAATGGGCATAAGTTCGATGAACCTGACATCTATGGCTTCCTCCTTTGTCAAGGCAACAAAATCCGGAATCTCATCATCGTTAAAACCGCCGATAAGCACCACGTTCAACTTAATGGGGGTTAATCCCACACGCTTAGCTTCTTTAATACCTGCAAGCAGATCGTCCAAATGACCACCCCGTGTCATCCTTGAAAACTTCTCTGGGTCAAGTGAATCCACACTAATATTCACACGGTCTAGCCCGCTGTCTTTTAAATCCTGTGCCATGTCTTTTAAGAGCAGCCCATTGGTGGTAAGAGCTACTTCTTTAATCTCTGTATGGGCTTTTATTTTTTCTATTAGCGTAAGAATGCCGCCACGCACCAGTGGTTCACCACCGGTGAGTCTTATTTTCGTGATGCCCATTTTTGCAAATATACCGACGATGGTATCCATCTCTTCAATGGAGAGGATATCTTTATGTTCCATTTTCTCGATGCCATTTTCCGGCATGCAATACTGACACCTTAAGTTGCATCGATCGGTCACTGATAATCTTAAATAATTGATTTTCCTACCATAACTGTCAATCATCCTGTGCTCCTATCTGAAGTATGCTTCCCGCGTCTTTGTAGGTATAACCACCTATTAATTCTAGTTTATGCCTAAATCCTTCGGACTTCAAGACCTTAATAAAATTCTTTATCCTGGGTTCTTCCAAAACCTTATTTGAAACCAAAAAGTCATAGGTTTCATACCCAATGGGAATGAAATCAAGGCCCATGGTTTCTGCCGCCGCATAGATGCCAAGCCCCACATCCGTACCTTCGGACAAGACCGCTACAGCTACTGCCATATGGGTGGTCAACTCCCTATGATAACCTTCTATGTTCTCTGGATCTATGTCCCTCTTTTTTAATTCAAAGTCCAGAAGTTGTCGTGTGCCGGCGCCTCTTTGCCTGTTGACAAAGACAACACCTTCCGTTGTTAGATCTTCAAACTTCTTTATACCTTTCGGGTTGCCTTTTTTTACCATCAGGCCTTGAAGGCGCTTGACCCCTTGAATCAGTGACATATCCCCTTCGGGGAACATTTTTCTAACACTGGATATGTTGTAAATCCCTGTGGTTTCATCGATGAGATGAATAGGTGCAATATGACATTCTTTTTTCTTCATGGCCATGAGTCCGCCAAAGCTACCGACATGGGTTGAAGATATCGGCATTTCATCGGCGATGATATCAATCAATAGATCATGACTGCCGATGATTACCAAACGTTGTTCGATGTCCTCGAGTGCCTTCATTAATTCAACTGTCACCCATTCACCGGACTCAATGCCTTCAAAAAGTCTTGGAACCGTTAATATCCCATCAGCTCTTACCAGACTCATGGTGACACCGGCACCTCTACTTAAGGGTGTCACAATCCACTGATCCTCCACTTGACCCACTGTAACCCTTATGAGTTCTTCGTTTTTAACGGAGGATATAATTCTTTGGGTCAATTTGGCCTTAACTTGATGATGGGCATGAGGCAATCCATACCAGGATTCAATTAATGGTTTAACAAATTTTTCAAAAGCAAAAAAAGCTGAAACCGGGTAACCCGGAAGACCTACAATACCCTTGCCATCCATCTTCCCAAGAATCGTCGGCTTCCCCGGCTTAATGGCTACACCATGAACAATCACGTCACCAAGTTCTTCTATAATATTTACAGTAAAGTCCTTTGATCCGGCTGAAGAGCCGGCGATGGTCATGAGAAAATCATTTTCCTCTATGCCCTTTTTTATAGCTGCTGTTAGTATCACCGGATCATCTATTGCAGGTGTATAGACTGTAGGTTCACACCCTAGTTCTAATAACAAGCCTTTGATGACACTGGAGTTGGTATCTAGTATTTTACCTTTTTCCAGAGCTTCCATGGATTGAACAATCTCATTTCCTGTGGGCAGTATACCGACTTTTAATTTATTAAGAACCTCTATTTTATCTGCACCGCCACTAAGAAGTGCCCCTAGATCTAGTGGTCTTATCTTGTGCCTACTTGGTAAAATCATCTCTCCACTTATAATGTCTTCTCCCACTTGGCGAATGTGTTGCCAAGCATAAGCCGCTTCAATAATCTCCACTTGGTCATCATCTAGAGGGGCGATGTCTTCAATCATAATGACTGCATCTTTACCCCTAGGCATAAGGTTACCCGTATTAACGTATTCAAAATCATCATGAAGCTTCAACTTCAAAGGATTTCTTTCATTGGCACCATGGGTTTTTTCTGCAACCACCGCAATACCGTCCATGGCAGCACAATGGTCATTTGGCGAGGAACGTTTGGCAAAAACCGCCTTGGCTGTTGTTCTATGTAAAGCTTCATCTGCGTCAATAATTTGTGTCCCTACAGGACTGGGCAAGGCTTCTAGGTAAGTTTTAAGTGCTTCTTCAAGAGGAATGTTGGTAATGTATACGTTATCTCTTCCCATTAACTTGACACCTCCTTGATTAGAGTGACTTCTACTTCCTGGCCTTTGTATAGACCTTCTTGTTCGCTGGCAATCTGAATATAACCCGTTGCCTTTGTAAGCAAGGTCATAAGGCCGGATTTGCCTTGAATCGGTGTGGCGTAATAGATGCCTTCCTCACGATGCAGAACCGTCATGACAAAAGTATCTTTTCCGGGCGCCGCATGAAGATTGGTGGTCATAATCGCACGGACTTTAAAATCATTTGATGGTCGCATCTGAGAACTTCTAATATATGGCTTTACAAGTATTTCAAAGATAATGGCCGATGCTGCCGGATGACCAGGTAAGCCGAAGACCATCTTACCTTCTAACTTACCGACGATCGTCGGTTTTCCAGGTTTTACAGATATACCGTGCATCAGTATCTCTCCAGTTTCAAAGGACTCTATGGCTGATTTGGTATAATCACAGGTACCTACAGAGCTACCACCGGATAAAATGACCAGATCTGAAATCTGAGCGCTATGCTCCAGTGCCGCTCTTAAGGCTTCAAAATCATCTTTGATGAGGGCTTTATAAACCACCTCACCGCCGCAAGCCATAACCGCACCTGATAAAGTATATCCGTTGATGTCCCGAATCTGTCCAGGGTTGGGCACCTGGTCATAATCGATGATCTCATCGCCTGTGGAAAGTATAGCCACTTTGATTTTACTTAAAACCTTGACTTGACCAAAGCCCACACCGGCAAGTATGCCCATATCATAGGCTGATATCTTTTCACCTTTTTCTAGAATAACATCCTTTTCTTTTAAGTCATCGCCTTTATAAGTAATGTTCTCACCGTAAGCTATGGGCTTTTTAATAAGGAGGGTCTGTTGATCTAATAACTCTGTATGTTCAATCATAACCATACCATCTGCGCCTTCCGGTAACATGCCACCGGTTGGTACATAGACCGCTTCACCTAAGTGACAAACCATTGTAGCGGCTTCGCCCATTAAGACTTCACTTTTTGGTGTCAAGATGGAAGGTATGCTATCAGAGGCGCCCAATATATCTTTAACTTTAACGGCATAGCCATCGACTGTAGAACGGTTAAAAGCCGGTATATCCACCTGTGCGTACAAAGTTTCACTCACAATGCGGCCATGGCTATTTAGCAAATGGACGCTTTCGCTTTTTAGTTCTATGGTATTGTCTTTTGAAAGTACGATGGCTTTTGCATCATGGAGTGATTTCATATTGAAAATATTCACAGTGAGGTCCTTCCTTTTATGTATTTTTATGAATTTATATCTATAACTTAATTTCTATAACTTGATTTCTATAGCTTACAAATCTATATTCTTTTACCTTTTTTCATATATATAATCTCATCACACATACGCTTCACTTGATCTATGTTGTGAGAAATCATGATAATGGTCATATTCTGAAGCTTGTTTCTTTTTTTAATGGCTTCTTCAATTATCTCTATAGTGGCCGGATCGATGCTGGCTGTCGGTTCATCCAACAACAAGACTTCAGGATCAAATACCAAGGCCCTTGAAAGGGCTACTTTCTGTGATTCTCCGCCGGATAATTGGGTGGCCAACTGATCTCTCAGTTCTGTCACTTGAAGTTCTTCCATGATTTCAAAGGCCTTTCTTTCTATGATTTTACTGTCCACATTTCTGATTTTCAGCGGATAGATAATGTTCTCATAGACGCTGCTTCTCATAAGATAAGGCGTTTGGCTTAAATAAGTAATTTTTTTCATCAGGCTTGGTCCAAGAGGTTGATCGTTGTAAACGATGCTACCTGAATCATGGTTTTCAAGCCCGGCAAGGATTTTTAACAGTGTGGTTTTACCCGCACCATTGTCCCCTGTAACACCATATATGTTACCGCTTAGAAATCCAATACTGTTCATGTCAACAACGGTTTTGTCTTGATATTTTTTTATGAGATTCGTCACCTGAATATTCATATCATTCTCCCGTTACATAATGATAAAGTATGGTGTTAACCATAAAGGAAATCAGTAAAAGTACAATCCCCATGGAAATCGCCACAGCATAGTTACCCATAGAGCTGTTCATGGCGATGTATGTGGTCATGACTCTTGTGTGGCCTTTGATATTACCACCTACAATCATAACGGCGCCCACTTCTGAGGTGGCTCTTCCAAATCCTGTCACTAAAGCAATCAAAAGTGTGATTCGCATCTCGGTTATAAGCAACTTCAGCGTCTGCAATCTGCCAGCGCCCAGTGTCATGCCAATCTGTTTTATGGCCGGACCTTGTTGCTTTGCATCGTTGTAGACAATACCTAATATAATAGGGGTGATGAGAATCATCTGAGCAATCACCATCGCAGTCGGTGTAAATATAAGACCCAATGATCCTAGAGGACCACTCCTTGAGAGGAACAAGGCCACCAAGAGACCAATCACCACCGGTGGTAAACTCATCATGGTATAAATGGTTCGGGTGAAGGTTTTCTTGAACCTGAAGGGCTTAATTCCAAGATACAAGCCCAAGGGAATCCCTATGATTGCAGAGAATATTGTGGAAGTAAAAGAAAGCCCGATGGATAATCCAATAATCCCATAGACTTCTCTATCAAATCGAAACAACAATAATAATGCTTCTTTTAATCCTTCCATTAATAGCGCCATCGAAAAACTCCTTCATTATTTTGCATTCGGAAAAAATAAAGCTTGACCATATAGGTCCTGACCAAATTCACCGATCATCTCTTGTGTATCAGAGGATAGAAGCCACGCTATAAAGGCATTGGCACCACTGTTGTTAATCTCATTGTTCTTAGAAGGATCCACTGCAATAACACTATATTCATTTAATAATAGGGCGTCGGCTTCAAAAACAATATCCAATTCCAGTGCGTCCTTCATAGAAAGATAGGTAGCTCGGTCTGTAAGGGTATATGCACGCAATTCATTGGCCATCTGAAGCACATCACCCATACCTTTTCCTGCTGATATGTACCAGTCGCCTTCTGGCTCGATGTCTGCTGATGCCCATATGCTTAGTTCCTTTTTATGAGTGCCTGAATCGTCACCCCTTGAGACAAATTTCGCTTCATTGTTTTTTATGCCTTCTAAAGTTTCGCCTATACTGGCATATTCAAGAGCTTGTGGTCCAACCAGTATAAAGTCATTGTACATCACATCAAAACGTTCCACGCCATGTCCTTCTTCAACAAACTCAACTTCACTGGCTTTTGCATGGACAAGTAAGACGTCTGCCTCACCGTCACGTCCCATTTGAAGAGCTTTTCCTGTACCTACAGCTACAACTTTCACTTCAATGCCGGTTTCTTCTGTAAAACTGGGTAAAATATAATCCAACAAACCACTATCTTGTGTACTTGTTGTCGTAGATAGCAATATGAACTCAGGTTCTTTTGTCATGTTCATAACTGCCCATGCCGTTAATACCAAAGCAAATACAATTACAACGCCAATGATTTTTTTATTCATTATAACCTCCCAAATTTTACTATTCTGTGTATGGTTAAAGGGTCAAAACTAAGTTTCACTAAATTCACAAATAATATATAGATTACGTTGATACATTCATAACTATATATTATATGCGAAAGTTCAACTATATAGTTTTGACACCTTAACCATCTATTAATTATATAGTAATTCTGTCCAAAAAACTATCGGATTATTAAGAAAAAATAGCGCATAATTATAAAAATCTTCTGAGAAAGTTGCCTGAGAAAGGTCATCCGTTGATAATATAGAGTGGCTATGCTATTATGATGATAGTAGGCAGACGCTTTGTGACCTAGGAGGCCGACGGATGATTCAAAATTTTGATCGCTATTTTGAGAAGAACGATGGCATAGAAACGGATTACATCAAAATCCTATATTATGATCTTGCAAAAGATTACAAAGCCACTTACAAATCATACCAATATACACGGCTCTGTACCATAGTAGAAGGTTCAAAACATGTTAAAATCAATGATGGTAATGAGTTCACTTATTCCACCTCTGATTTTATTTTATTGCCACCAAATTCCAGCGTCAAAATGGAGATGAAAGAAGATACCAAAGCCATTGTCTATGAGATCAACGACAAGCTATTGGATGATATGATTAAACGCATCGAGCATCAGTTCGAGTACGAAGTAACAACGGCTGACAAACCGGTTGTGCGCAATCAATTGATGGCTCAAATTAAGTCACAGATAGAAAGAATCAACGCCTACAGTATGAGCCAGGACCCGAACAAAGAATTCCTCATTGATCTGGTTTCTCAGGAAATGGTTTATACCTTGATTAAAAACTATAAGTTACCCCTTCGTGCCCGAAAAAAAGAAGAGCCTGTGGCGTATGCGGTTCAATGCCTCAAAGACCATCTCTCAGATTCAGATATGACGGTGAACGAGATTGCTTATGAACTGAACATGTCCCCCTCTAACTTGATACCCCTTTTCAAAAAAGCAACAGGCCTGACACCCAAGGCTTATCACAACTTGCTTAAAATCAATAAGGCAAAGGAATTGTTGCTACACAAAAACGTATCCGAAGTCAGTTATGATCTTGGCTTTGAGAGTATTTCCTATTTCATTAAACTCTTTAAGCATCATCTCGGATTGACGCCAAAACAATACACCATGAAATACAAACAGGATCATCTCATATGAAAGCAGATAATCGAATTGTAAGCGGTATACCCTTTCATTACTTAAAAGACTATTTTAATACTGTTTCGACATCCTGCTCAGAAAATGATTATTACGGCGACCATTGGCACGTCAAACTCATGCCTTTAGACGACCAAGTACACGGTATTATACATCTGCCAAGGACGGAGATATACTTCGAAGGGGACCAAAATATTATAGACATCCAAATGGATGCCTATAGGATGACGTTCTTATCAGCCGGTGGGTGAAAATAGAGTCAAAAGTAAACTCATTTTAATCTTTATCCCATAAAAAAACATTGCTTTGCAAAAACTCGCTTGGAGAACTTTGCATATAATTTTTAAAAACCTGTGAAAAATACTTATATTCGGAAAAACCTACTTTCTCGGCAATTTCATATATTTTATAATCACCATCTGTCATGAGTTCAAGAGACTTCTGAATACGAAATTTGTTCAAGAAATCACTAAAAGTATGTTTGGTTTCCTCTTTAAACTTTCGACTTAGATAGGTGGTACTCAGTTCTAGTTCATCTGCTAAGTCCTCAATGCTAATCTTTTTATTATAATGATCTTCTATATACCTGAGCATATCCGGAATATATCTACATTCATAATTTGATTCATTAAAATAAACATCTGATTCTAATAGCGTAAGGTCTGAAAATGACTTAACCTGTTTTTTGAGGGTTGCAATCATCTGTTTGTTTTTAATTTTATAAATCAAATTCTCAATAACCATACCCAGTTCATCATGATTAATTGGTTTAAGCAAGTACTCCGACACTTGATACTTAATGGCTTTTTTAGCATATTCAAACTCGGCATATCCTGTAATAATAACCGTTTCAAAGTTCCTATTTTCAATAGCTTCTAGCATTTGCAGACCATCCATAAAAGGCATCTTAATATCTGTAATAACAATATCCGGTTTCAGTTCTGTGATGACTTCCAGCCCATCTTTTCCATTAGGACTCTCACCCACCACGATACAATCATAGTTGATCCAGTCAAATGAATAGATCAGTCCTTTTCTAATGAGATCTTCGTCTTCAACGATGACGACTCTAAACATGCCCTCACCACACTTTCTTTGGCATTTTTATAATCACAATTGTGCCTATTCCAAGTTCACTCTTAATCATCAATCCAAAATCCAAACCATAGAGTAACTTAAGTCTTCTATTGACGTTATTGAGACCAATACTATTTGACACAAGTTGTTCATCGTCTAGACGTCGTCTTAAATCATCCAATGCTTCTTCACTCATACCATCCCCATCATCAACAATCTCCATCATAAGCATGTCCTCAACCACCTTGATGTTGAGATCAATGTGAAGGGTATCTTTACCCTTATAGCTATGATTAATACAATTCTCAATAATGGGCTGCATAATAAGTTTTGGTACGATACATTGTTTGGCTTCCTCATCTATATGGATATCATAGGTCAACCTTTTGTTATAACGGCATTTTTGAATCATTAGATAGCTGTTTAGATACTTAATATCTTCAATCAATGAAATCGTGTTTTTCTCATAGTCAATACTGTACCTTAGTATATTTGCAAAATTCACAATCATTTCAGATGCTTTTTTTTCATCGACCAACAGAAGGTATTTTAACGTTTCGAGTGTATTGAAAATAAAATGCGGGTTAAACTGTGACTCTAATTGTTTTATCTGGGATACACGGTTACGATTGTTTAATTCATCATTTTTTGTCATCAATGCGTTCACTTCAACGAGCATCTTATTAAAATGATCACCAATCACTTCGAATTCATCATCACTTTGTATCGTTACATAAGACTTCAAATCACCATGTTGAGCTGCGGTTATGGAACCGATTAGATCTTCGATTGACTTTGTCTTTTTCTTCGAGGCATATCCGGCTAACTTCATAATGAGAATTGAAAGACCTGTCAGCATACATATGAGGAAAATGGTGCTTATGCTCATTAGATTCCTAACTGTTTCAATTTCTGACAATGTATAGACGTACATCTGACCATCCAGTAATTCTGACTGCCGATAATAATATTCTTTCCCTCTAAACCAAAGCGCATTCTTTTCTTTTTTGTCGATGTTAATCTTTCCAATATTATCTAGAATCTGACTATTGGTTGTAATGATGACATTATTGTATTGATCTGTAAGTATAAAAATCGAGACATCACTGTTATGTATGATTTTCTGTAAATCCGCTTCCAAAAGATCAAAAACAAGGTATCCCATAATCTCCCCATCGATAACCATGGCTTTTCCTATAGAATAAATGGTTCGTTTTGTAATATCGATTTGTACTTTGCTGTTCCGATAGATGATTTTGTCCGGATTACTTTTCAATTGCTTGAATATCCCTGAGACAAATATCTCATAACTATTATAAGGTGATGCCACATAATTATTGGTTAAAACAGTTTTCCCTTCTGTATCAACTAGATAGAAAATACTTTTCACCTGACGGCTGTTAATACAGTCATACAGCAATTCATAGACTTTCGCTTCTTGTTCACCCTTCATTAAAAAGTCTTGTACCGCCTGTTCCTGCTCAAGGGTAATGATGTCCTTATTATATAGCTTGAACTCTTCTTCTAAGAAATTTCTCCCAAAGTCATTTGCTTCATTATTCTGATTTCGCACAACCCGGTTCGTATATAAACCTAGAAACACATATACGGATAAAATACTAATCACGATAAAACTAATACAGTATATAATGAGTAGTTTTTTTATTTCGTCTCGATATAAATGTTTTTTCTTCACGAATTTCTCTTTACTTTTCATCAATATTCTCCGTAGATTTCTAGAAAAAGCCTTTGATACTGACTTAGAATTTCTGCTTTATTTAGAGAGGACCATTGTTGATCATCTTCAATAATATTGATTTCCTGATAAGACTTCAGTGATTGAGCCGGCTCTACATCATCCCGTATTGACCTGCGATTCAGTTCTGTGGAAATAAGTGTTTGAACTTCTTTACTCGTTACAAAATTAATAAACCTTTGAGCGCCTTCGATGTTTTTTGCGTTCTTAATAATTGCTACACCGTCCGGTCGTATAATCGTACCTTCGGATGGGTAGATAATTGCTACAGGTGCTCCGTCTTGTACATAAAGTGCCGCTGCTTCTTCAAATGTTAGCCCAACTACGAACTCACCTTCCACAACACCTCGATAAACTAGGCTGGAACTTTCTAAAAGTATACCATCTAGATTCATGGTTAATTCACGTACATAATCCCAGCCTTCTTTGCTGGTTTGACCACCCATGGCTTGAAGTTGGTTTAATAGTTGCTCATAAGAAGATGAGGATTTTGAAGGGTCTGCATTTGCAATCTTGCCTTTTAACTTGGTATTTAGAAGATCTTTATACCCTTCTATCTTAATATCCCCTATTAGATTGGTATTTACCATGATGACACTGGGTACAGCTGTAAATCTGGTAATATAGCCATCTACATTTTTATAGATTGCATGATCTTCGTTTTCAGACTGAAAAGATTCAAAAAGATATTTTTTACTATCTAGCGTTGCAAGGGAACCGCCCCATAGAACATCACCAACAGGTGCTTCCTCTTCTGATTCAATTCTGGCCAGAAGTTCTCCGGTACCTGCTGTAATGACTTCCACTTCGATACCTGACTCGCTCTCAAATTCACCCACAATCGGATCAATAAATTCCAGAGGATGGGGTGAATAGATCACCAACTTGTGATCCTCCTCATCCTCCTCTAGCTTTGAGCACCCTGACAGAATAAAACTAAAGACGACAATATAAAAAAGTACAATACGACTACGATACCACATGTTTTCTTCCTCCAAGCATACTTGCTATATATACAATATACCTCATGCTCTATAATTAAACAATGTCTTAAGGCTTATATCATGTGCAGAGCCGTCTCATCAAAATCAATGGACATTTCTTCACCAACTTCGTAGGTACGTTTACTATAAGGATTGGGTTCACTGATTTGAAGGACTTGCCCTTTCCAACGTACTTCATATTCATGGTTTTCACCCATAAAAATGCTTTTAACGACTTCTGTATGATAGCCTTCTTTTCCTACAATAATACTTTCAGGTCTAATAATCATTTCCACTTCCCTACCGACTTCATATTCTTTTTTACTCGATAAAACATGAGGTTTTCCATCAATATCAATGGTGTAGGTCTTCCCATCTTTTGCTAAAACAGTGCCGGAGATGGTATTTGCTTTTCCTATAAATGCTGCAACAAAAGCATTTTCAGGCTTTTGATAGACTTCCCTTGGACTGCCTATTTGTTGAATAACACCGTCTTTCATAATCACGACTTTATCCGATAGTCCCATTGCCTCTGATTGATCATGAGTAACATATAAGGAGGTGATACCCACTTCTTTTTGGATCTTACGAATCTCTTCTCGCATATGAATCCTTAGTTTAGCGTCTAAGTTTGATAAGGGTTCATCAAAGAGCAGTACGCCCGGTTCCATGACCAAGGCTCTTGCCAGAGACACACGTTGTTGTTGTCCACCTGACATTTGAGAGGGTACTCTATTTGAGAAATCATTCATTTTCATAAGATCTAGGATTTTTTGAACGCGACGTTTGATTTCAGGTTTTGATACTTTTTGTATCTTTAAACCATAGGCAATATTGTCATATACATTCATATGGGGAAAAAGTGCGTAGTTTTGAAAAACCATAGCTGTGTCTCTTTTGTCTGGTGTCAGACTTGCTACGTTTTCTTCTCCGATATAGATTTCTCCGTCTGTAAGCGTTTCAAAACCGGCCACCATACGAAGCAGTGTGGTCTTGCCACAACCTGAAGGACCAAGTAAGGTGACGAATTCTCCCGGTTCAACTTCCAGATTCACATTATCCACTGCAACAATCTTTGAGTTATTATTAATTAGAAATATTTTTGTTAGGTTCTTTATGATAATCCCTTTTTTCATCTTTTTCTCCTTGTCTAAAGTTCAATCTCATCAGCACTTACGCCCATTTTTGATAATGCAAATTTCATAAGTAATATAATACTACCTACTATGACAATAAGTATTGTGGAGTAAACACTTGCAACACCGATACGCCCTTGATCAATCTGACTCATGGTCGTAACCGTTAGTAGACTATATTTGGCTGATACTAAGAATATAATCGTACTTACTAAGGTCATACTTCTTGAGAAGGCATATACCAAGCCACTAAAAAATGCCGGCTTGATCATAGGTAATGTGATGGATGTAAAGACTTTTTTACTTGAAGCTCCAAGTACACTCGCCGCTTCTTCTATAGATGGATCAATTTGCTGTAAGGATGCCATTCCGGACCGAATACCAACCGGCATGGATCGCATTACAAAAGCTATGATTAATATGGTTCCCGTTCCGGTTAATATAAGAGGTGCCTTATTGTATGTAAGAACATAACCAAGTCCTACTACTGTTCCGGGAATTGCAATGGAAAGCATTGTTGTAAAGTCCAAATAAGCTTTTCCAATAAACTTTCGCCTGATCAATAAAAAGGCGATAACCATCGATAAAATACCGGTAATCGGTGTTGCAATTAATGCAAGTGAGGTCGTGTCTACAATGGGTTTGATACCAATACTAATGACATACTTAAAATGATCAAGGGTAAAGGTATTATTAACGCCCCATATTTTGACAAACGCGCCAATCGGAATGAGTATATACATCAGTCCTACAAAAGAAGACGTCAAAAGAATAAGAAAACTTAAAGGTCGAACAATATTTTTTTCTTCTATAAGTTCCCTTTGTCTGGATACTTTTCCTGTTACAGTAATATAGGATTTTTTCCCCAGATAGAACTTTTGAACTAAAAAAGCTGATACGGATACAAGAAGTAGCAAAATGGCAAGAGCTGTCGCGCCACTCATATCCAGACTGCCAATACCTTGCATATAGATTTGAACCGCCATCGTTGTAAAGTTGCCACCTATAACCATTGGGTTACCAAAGTCAGCAACCGATTGGATAAATACCAAAAGAGCTGCATTGGCAATACCTGGCGCCATGAGTGGCACTGTAATTGTTGTAAATACTTTCCACCTAGAAGCACCTAGGTCTCTTGCTGCTTCTTCAACAGATGGGTCGATTTGTTGAAGCAATCCAACCATAACTAAAAAGGCCACAGGGAAAAAAGTTAGCACCTGAACTAAAACAAGCCCTCTAAATCCATATATGTTCGCATTCTGAATACCAAGGAGGCCCTTAGAGATAAGTCCCACTCGACCAAATAATAAGATCGCTGATAAACTAATTACAAAAGGTGGTGATATAATCGGCAAGATTGCAATGGCGTTCATCAGCTTTTTAAACTTAACTTTAACGTAGGCCGATGCATAAGCAAAACCAAAACCAACAATTGTTGATAGGATACTCACCGTGATTCCAAGTTTAAATGTATTTATAATAATTTCTTTGTTATAGGACAATCGAAATATTTCCGTATAATGATGTAAAGAAATCGCATCTTCATAAACAAAGCTTTCCTTTAATATATTGGCTATGGGAAAGACAATAAACATCGTAACGATGGTAAGTACCAAAAGTATTGCTCCAAATAAAATAGGATCTAGTAAAACTTTTCTCATAATAGCAATGTTAGAACCAATTCTTAGGTCCCTCATATTCCTATCTTTGTGTGCTTTTTTTGAAGCCATAAATGCCTCCTTCACAATGGGTTTTTACTTTATAGAAGAAGTACTCACCTTCCGAGTACTTCTTCTATAGGGTATACCAAATTATATTTACTCCGTTGGTGGCGTTGTTTTTGTTAATTCCATGAATTTCTCAAGGAATAACTCTCTATTGTCGCCAGCCCATACCTCATCGTACTCAATTAATTTTGTATCTTTAAGAACAATTGCTTGATCCGGTGGAAGTGCATCTTCATGTGTTAAGAATTGGAATGAACCTACAGTTTTACCCATTTCTTGAACTTCTTTTGACAAACACCAATCTACAAACATTTGAGCTGCTTCTTGATCCGGTCCACCCTTAATAATACCTACAGCGCCAACTTCATATCCTGTACCTTCTTCAGCTGTTGTAAATATCAGATCCGTATAACCTTCTTCTTGGTATTTAATAGCGTCATGTAAGAACCCGATAGCAATCGGCGTTTCTCCAGTTCCAGCCATACGACCTGGTGCACTACCTGATTTTGTATACTGGCTAACTTGCTCATTAAATTTTTGCAAATATTCGAAACCGGCTTCTTCGCCTTTGACTTGGAGAATCGTTGCAAGGAAATTATAAGCTGTACTTGAGGATGCTGGGTGTGCTATTACGATATTGCCTTTAAACTCAGGCTTAAGTAAGTCATCCCATGTTTTTGGTAACTCAAGATTATTATCTTCTAACCATTTTTTATTACCTTCTATACCCAGATACCCTACATAGATACCTGTCCACGCACCATCAGCATCTTTAAATTGAGGTGATATCTTAGATGCAACAGGAGAAACATAGTTCTCAAGTAATCCTTCATTTTTAGCTGCGATAAAAGTTAATGAACCGCCACCATACCATACACTTGCTGATGGATTTTCTTTTTCTGCTTTTATTCTGGCAAAGATTTCTCCACCACTCATACGCACCATTTCAGTTTTTACGCCTGTTGCTTTTTCAAACTCTTTGGCTGCTAGATTCGCATGGTCTTCTTGTAAACCTGCATAGATTGTCAAGGTTAGATCATCTCTCTTCTCGACTTCAGGCGCTTCCGGTGTTGCTTCTACAGCCGATGTATCAGGATTCTCCACTACCGGAGCCTCTTCTTGCCCACATCCAACCACGGCCACCATCATAGATAGCACCAATAATACAACTAATAATTTTTTCACGACTACATCCTCCTTTTAGATCTCTTTTTAGATTCATTAAACTACTTTTTAATTATATCTAATTAAGAAGCCAACCAATATCCGAAAATACGGTTTTATTGTCTGTAAAAAAATAAAAGCCTAACAGTGAGAATCACTCGCTGCTAAGCTTTAACTATTGAATTACTTATTTAGTCGGTGGTGTAAAGACACGTGTGCTCATTTCTGCATCCACATCATATAACAACACTGGATTATCTTTAGCTCTCTTGATTTTACTGATGAGACTTTTGAAGGTAGCTTCTTCTTCAACCTGTTCATCAATAAACCATTTTAAGAAACTAATTGTTGCATATTCTTTTTCTTCTGTGGCTATGTCCATGAGTGTGTAAATTCTTGAAGTAACGAATTTCTCATGTTCAAGTGATGCAACCATTAATTCTGTAATATTATTAAAATCAACATTTGGCTTTTCTAAGGCATCAAAATCAATGATACCATCCATTTCTTGAATATAATTAAAGAATTTCATGGCATGAAACTTTTCTTCTTCAGCCTGAACGATGAAAAAGTTTGCAAATCCTTCTAAATCTTCTTTGTATGCATATCCTGCATAGGCTAAGTATAAATGTGATGAATAGAACTCATACTTCATTTGTAAATTTAATTCCGCTAATAGTTTTTCGCTTAACATAAATATCTCCTTTCTTAATGTGATTATCTAATTATGGTTAAAGGGACAAAACTAAGTTTCACTAAATTCACATAAAATATATCATTTTGACCCTTTAACCAATTATAACAGTTATATATTTTATTATAAAGTTATTTAGTAATAATGGTCGATTGGAGTTCTTTATTTTTGAAATTTATGATTTGGCCTCTAAGATATCTAAAACCGATTACATTTGCTGTGCAAATTGAATACTAATGCCATTTGGGTCTTTTATGTAAAAGAATCGTATATGAGGATTGGGTTGCACAGGTTCTTTATATATCTCAATTCCTGCGTCCTTCAACTGCTTAATCTTATCGTCCACTGAATCTACTGAAAAACCAATAGATATCTGATCACTAACCGGGAATGTATCTCCGTCACCGGCATCTATTAATTCTAGCTGTGTTTCTCCATCACCTAAAAAAGCAATCTCAATACCCGGTCGTGACTCAAACCGTCTGTTCACAGATAGTCCTACAAAAGTTTCGTAGAATTTGATGGATGCGTCTAAGTTTTTTACATGTAATGTACACCATAACATCGCCATAATAATGCCTCCAAGATAATTAAATTTTTTATTTATAGTTTCAAGCACAACTTTCTCAGATGATTTCTTCCAAAACCATTCTGGCTCTGTGGGTAACCAAGGCACGCCCTTTTTCGCCTTTACCAATAGGGATTGCTAGATTGCCTATTGGGCTTTCTAGAGGAAAAGTACCGTCTTGGTCCATCTTTTCTTTTAACAAATCTATGGCCCTTTGCATCTGTGGGACGACCACATGCTCTCTTTTTAGCAACCATAATATTTCCAGAAAATCCCCACGGTACATGTTAGGAAAAGTTAATTGACTGATTTTTGGATGCAAAAACTCTGAAGGACTATGGGAGCTATAACACACTTCATGCTTAAGAACAAAATCAATACAGCGCTGTAACAATAGTTTCGCTTTATCTGATCGTTTTTCAGCCGGTATAAAAGATAGACCTTTTAAAAGCTTCACAACACCCCAGTAACACGTGTGTTTTCCGTAACAGCTTTGGTTTTTATGATAAGGAAATTCTTTGGGCGTTATAAAATCCCCATCATCAAATCGTTGATATTCCCAGAAAAAGTCAACGACACGGTTCATCAAAGCGTCGCTATCCGATTGAAAATAATGATGTAGATACAGCATATTACCGTTTAAGCAAGGAATAGGAAAGTGGCTTTTACCAATAGTAAATATCCCATGTTCTTGATTTAGGAATTGTTGTGTAACAATCTCAAGTGGTTGAATCAGCTCAGGGGTTTTAGGATCTACTTCTAAGTCTGCTAAGAGGATTAATGTCCATAGCGTTGATTTGTATTTAGGTACATAATGATGCCATTGAAGTTCGTCATAGTACTTGTCACCTTCTTTTAAATCAAACCAACATCCCTGATCATCTTGAAGCGCCATTATTCTGTCAATCATATCCGCTTTTATATCCTCAGTCGTCATACACAACCTCCTTACAAAAGATTCATTTAATAATACAATCTATAAGTACGCCCCAGTATAGGTCGAAAGGTCTTCCGGATACTCATGACCCAGGCCCTGAATATATCTGATTGTACATTCATAATCTAATTCATTTGCCTTTTCTTCAAATAACTTACAAAGTGGTAAACAGTCTTCATCTAGTTCCCCACAAACAATCATGACCTCCACTACAGATTCCTTAAGAGACTCAATAATCTGTGTCATCGAAGCTTCACTCACCGGTATCCAGGGTGAAAATAATAATAATTTATCAGGTACAATTTTTTCTTCAACAATAGCTCTTAATATTGTATTACAACCTGCTGAAAATCCAACTAACACCTTATTTTCAAACCCTATATCATCCGTCTTCTTCATCGCGCTTGCTAGTTGCTTGGGACCATCCCCATCATCATTCCATCTATACAAATTATAAGAGTCTAGCTCTTTTGATTGAAGGTATTCAACCTGATAATCTTCTATAGATATATCCCTCCAAAACGCACGACTTATATCATTATTTTGTTGATTCCCATGTAAAACAACAAGCAGATTGTCTTCTAATCGCTCTTTCAAAGTGAACTCTGTTGATGCTTCTTTCAAAGCATCTTCATATCTCTTCTTTGATGTCTTTTCACACAGCTGGAATCGTTCTTCATTTCTTATATGATCAAGATCTTCATCTTCAAAAACCTCCGGCCGGTACCACTGCCCCTTCTCAATGATGGCTTCTTCCAACCATGTTAGAGCTTCATCAGGCAAGTCAGATGTAGCTGCCAGACAGTATAAGAAATTATATACTTGACTGGACCAATCTTCATCCTTATTCAGATGTGCCTTCAAATATTCATAGGCCTTTCGTGTTCCTGTCTCATCAATGCGTTCTAAAGTGTTATCAAATAATTTCGTCTCTGTCATCACTTTTCCTTTCATGGTAATTTAACTCTTTCTAATACGATAAACGGTTTTCTTCCCCTTACCTTCCCGAACTAGAATGGCTTTTTGTAACAATTGCGTCAGTAGTAATCCTGCTTTAGTCTGACCAATCTCTAACTGTTTTTGAACATCGACTCTTGTAATTGTTGGTTTTTTTTCTAGTAATCGAAGAATTTCCATTTCTTCATCATTGACCGCTGGATACGAACCAATTTCTTCTCTAACTTCATTCTCTTCGTATGCTCCTTTTCTTTTGGGCATATTCTTATTCCATAGTATTAACTTAAATGTATTGTCTGTTACTTCTATCAACTCCGACAATTCGAATTCTTTGAACTCACGACGAATTTTTCTAATTCCAGTTCCATAGGCTTCAATATATTTTAGACGATAAAAAATACTTGCAAGTCCTGCATTCCTTGATTGTGAGATTCCTGCTCCAATATCATTGAAACTCAGACCGTAAACCAAACCGCCTAATGATGTAATCTCCATACGATTTCTATAGATACTAATTAATATTGAGCCACTAAAAGAATAATCTCTATGGATAATTGCATTAAGTAATCCTTCTCTAATTACTTCTTTGTTGTAGTCATTTTGTTCAATCCGTTGATATTCTATAATCTCTGAATGCAAGTGATTATTCAAATCCAAATATTGTAAAGTATCTTTTAATACACTAAATACTGATCCTTTAAATTCACGACGATCAATAAACTCAAATTCATCTTCTTCTCCAAAGACTGCAACTTTAATCGAGTGTTCGCATTGATCCGATATAATCATTCCAATATTGGTATATCGATTGTTTTCATCGACTATGTTTAATTTTCTATAATCTGATGTGCTGAACGTGAGTTGATTCTCATTAAACACTTTTTTAGCAGTACTAAATATCAGCTCTTGATTCGAACATGGCATCAATTCAAAGCTGACATTTGTGGCTGCTATGAGCATTTGCTTTATACCAGCTTCTGACGAAGGTACTGAAGCACTGCCTAATCGTACATAAACACCTTCAGGTCTCAATCCTTTACCTTGAATATAGTAAGGCTTTACGCTTCCTTCCTTAACATTTATGCAGATGACATCTTGCTCTATAATTTCAATACCAATGAATATTTTTGCGTCAGGACGAATACTGTCATGAATTGCGCCTGATAACTGATTCATGACTTTGTCAATGTCATCAACACCTAAAACATCACCATTATCTCCAATTCCAATATAAATATGACCACCCTTTGTATTTAAAAAAGCTATGATTTCTTTTATAATGTCTCTTGTGTATTCTCTTTTTAATTCAACTTGTTCAGATTCAATATACATATAAGCACCTCCATATATTGATTCTAACACGTTCTAACGTTAGAATCAATATCTAACGTTAGAACGTGTTCAGTTCTTCTCTTGAGAGTCTTTGATACAATCGACGGCTATCATCAAAGCTAATACATACACCTCTAAACTCTCGTCATAAATCTTAAGTTCATACGTATCACCAAAGGTCATAAAGCGTTTTGAAATGCTTCCTATAACTCTATCTCCTTGATATACTTCAAAATCATAATCAAAAAAACTCCCTTGAAGAAACAGATTCAAGCCTTCTGACTCCACATCTATTTGCTTTGCAAAAAGTGTAAATCTGCTTTTAATCGTCACGTGTTGTCCATTAGCAAATGATATCTGATACCGTGGTAGGAACGTTAAGATCTCTTTGTCAACAACAAAAATTTCTACACCTTCTGCGTTACTCACACGTACTTTATTTCCAATAAGTTTGAAGTCTTGATCCACTTGATAAACAAGGTCACCATACTGATTCATAACTGGATAATGGTCTGTAATTTTAAATACCTTTTGCTTAATATAAAGTTCTCTCATTGAATACTTCCTCCGTTTTTATTATTCAGTCAAATTACATTAATTGATATTGAACGAACCAATCTCTATCAAGTTTCCTTCAGGATCAGCAATATAACACGTGCGTTGTCCCCAAGGTTCAGTCGTTGGTTGAAGTATTCCTATAGCGCCTTTTGAAACCACTTCATCGAAAGCCTTGTCGACCGCTGCATAATTTTCAACACTTAATGCAATCTCATAATGTCCGATTATACCACTAGCATAATTGTATTTTCTATTTGTCATTAATTCAAAATCTGTTCTTCGATACAATAAAAATAGTGTTCCATCTTTTTCTAAATATACATTAGAAGCATTTTCATCTTCTTTAATATCAAATCCCAAAACATCACGATAAAATTGAACCATCGCTGACATATCTTTTACGAATATTCCGAATCCATCTAATTTCATTAAGCATCCTCCTCAATCGAAATACGAAAACGACATTCTTTGCCGCCACCTAAAACAGTAGATATCTTGTCTACTTGCATCTGAAGCTCTGGTTCTAAAGATTTCATAACATGAATAATGCTCTGTCTAGAACATTCACATATACAGTCAGAGTGAATATATCCTTGACGATGTAGCTCACAAACACAATGGGAAAATGTTATATCATATACTTTTCCTGGGTTAACGATCTCACCACCAACCGTCTTCATCTCATTTAATCTCAAAAAAAATGTATCTAACTTTTTTCCTGAATCTATATAAAGTTCCTCATATACTTTTTTTACGCCTATTTCTACACAATTCCTACCGCAACTATAAAAAAAACTTTCCTTTGCTTTTTGATCTAAGCTGTTAATCCCTTTTTCAAACCCTTGAAACCACTCGGTCAAATACTCCGACATACACTTCCTCCTCATCTTCAATATAACTGTTATAGCAGTACCTAACAATCAATCGACCTAAAGATTCTTCTTTAATTTTTTCTTACATCTCTTTTTCTTCTCTTTTAAAAGTATATACTATTTTCTTAGTATTCCCATAGCCTTCATTCGTAGTGAAGTTGCTGATTATTTCCCACCCTTGTCTACCTAATTCATTCAGCTGATCCTCTATATATTGTCTATCAATCTTCCCTCCGCCAAATGACTTTTTGGTATCAAACTCAACGACTTTATATTTCCATTTTGTCATAAATTTCTCCTTCTAAACTCAATGCAATATCTTCTTTAGACGCTACTTTTGCGCCTTGCTAACATCAAAAATAATGAATAATCTATCTCGGTATCTCCAGAGATTCTTTTATCATAAAAAAAATGTCTCTGATTCTATTTCATCAAATCCTATTGTTTTAAGCATCTTCTTCAATTCTTCCTGCTCAAAGCCGTTATGTCCGTCAAAATCCATATTAAGCCTCCTTTTTGAATCTTCATTACTACACTCAATGTCATCTAATAATGAAATACTATATTACCAATTTTCAAAGATTAGCCCTGTAAATGCAAAGAAGTTTGTTATTATATGGGCAACCGTCACCACCCTAATAGACTTCGTCTTATAAGCGACAAATCCCCATAATAATCCCAAAAAGGTGGCGCCACCTACTAATGAAGTAAATCCGCCTTGATATTCCATACCCTTGGCATAAAATAAGGCTATGTGCCAAATACCAAAGAATATGGAAGGGTAAATGTATGCAAAGTAAACATTCTTAAAAACCTTATTAAAAGCGCCACGCCAAAACAATTCTTCGATCGTTCCATTTATTAATGCGAACAAGAGAGCTAAAATCAACACTTGAAAACCCGCAATTAAAGCAAAACCCTTAAATACAACAAAGAAAGTTGCGATACAGGGTATCAAAGCCAAAAAGTAATAGGCCATTCTCTTGCTCTTAGGCATTTCGGTCCTTTGAACATACATCTCTTTCAATCCAGCAAATCCATTTGAAGCGTATATTGTGGCTGGTATGCAAAAAACAAGCCAGTAAATAAAAAATCCGGTAATATACCCTATGGTTTTTCCAAGTGTAGATGTTAGTACTGGCACCAGAATCATCATCGATATACATAATAATGGCGCTATTATAAGTAAAGCCTGTTGATTCTTCTTTAAAGCCTTCATGTTAAAGTCCCCCTAGCCATAACTTATCAAATCGGCTATCCATACAAATACTTATGTCCGTTGTCATAAACTTTCCATTGTAAAATAAACTGAAAATAGTCCCAGGGCTTGGACTTGATTGAGCCTGTTCCATTGTTTCCAGTTTAATCAGCTTATAGGGTAGATTCCTTTTCGTCGCTGATTCAATCAAAGACGTTTTTGCGTGAAATTCTGCATATGGGCATCTGTTTGAAAAATATACAACAATCCCTTCTTTGTCAGGGCATTCGCCACTCATAACCGATTCTTTGAACTTGGGTGTTTGGGCATCCGGAACTATCTTATATACTAAAAGGCTAAACCCGGATGATATGCTCTGACAATCTACAAATCCTTGTTTTAAAAGCCATTTTGTATCACTCATAAAATGATATTTCTTAGTCCCAACGACCGTTACCAGTCCAGACTTCCCTTGATTTTTTGCGTCTTCAATAGCCGTTTCTAATAATGCTTTTCCATATCCACTTCCTTTATATTTTCCGGAAACCCAAAAACAGTTGACCATAATATAATTAGGAGCCTCTACAGGAACCCATGCCTTTTCAGCCGGTCCGTATTCAATAAAGACTTTTGCTCTAGCCTCTATTCTACGAAAAACATAACCATGATCGAACTCTTTTTTTAACCATTCTTTTTTTAGTTCATAACTTTCACTACATTTCTTGTCAGAAAAAGCACAGCAAATATGTTCTTCTAAAATGCTGTCAGGATTGAGTTCAATTAATTTTTCCATATTCTAACCTTCTCCTTTGATAGTATGACAACTAAAGGCAACACATATAATCATATATTCTTTTGGTCTCTGACTTCAATGATCGTCCCTTCAGGCGCTAGAATCTTAAACAACTTGCCACCTTCTACCTCATATATATCCTGATCCTTTTTTCTAATGAATGTGTTATAACCTAATGTCTTTATTCTCTCATATTCATAATCAATGTCATCTACCATAAAAGCCAGGTGAGTTATCCCTTTACTTCTTTTATTATAATCTATTAAAACTTCATCAACCCTATTTGTCTGCAATTCAATCATGAAATTGTCTCGCTTGATCCATGAGTTAAAATGTCTTCCATGAAAGCCTTTGGTTTCCTTAACCATATCAAATCCTAATATCTTTTCGTAAAATTTTATAGATTCATCATAACAATCTGTTTGTATACAGATGTGATGTAATGTCATAACTTTTCTTCCTCCAGTTAGAAAACGTAATTATGTTTAAAAACACATCTTCATCTCATAAATCTCTTAACTCAATAGTTGCCTTTTATTCACTAAGTGCAGAATCAACAGCAAATGTCGCATGTATCGCTGTCGTATCAAAAAGTTCCACCTCAATATCTTCTTTCTTAATCAACATTGGTATTTCTGTACAACCAAGAATGATGCCCTCTGCGCCTCGGCTAACAAGTCCTTGTATGATCTTTATATATTTTTTTTTTGACTCTGTTTTTACGATGCCTTGAACCAACTCATTATAGATTACATCATGTATGATCCCTTGTTCCGCCTCTGTTGGAACAATAACTTCTACGCCATAATTCTCTTGTATTCTGCCTTTATAAAAATTCTGCGCCATAGTGAATCTTGTTCCCAAAAGTCCTACCTTTTTCAACTTTTTTGCTGTGATTTGCTCAGCCGTAGCATCGGCAATATGTAATAACGGAATACCTATGTTGGATTGAACTTCATCGGCCATCATATGCATCGTATTCGTACATATTACAATTAGTTCTGCGCCTGCTTTTTCCAGATTCTTAGCAACATCAATCATCATACGGGTTAATTTCTCCCATTCACCTTTATGCTGTAATGTTTCAATCTCACCAAAATCGACAGAATACATGATGCACTTACATGAATGTAGGTCACCTAACTTGTGTTTAACACGTTGATTGATAATACGATAATACTCTGCTGAAGACTCCCAGCTCATACCACCAATTAATCCAATGGTTTTCATTTATCGAACCTCCCAATTGAAAGTCTTATTTTTTTATTCTTATATTATGGCACATTCCGGTATGAGGAACAATCTTCAGTAAAATATTAGATACCGCATCTATGAAAAATCATACTCACTATGGATTTCTTTATCACCGTAGTGCATGGCTAGTGTTGTCACGACAGCCGTAAGGAAAAACTGAAAAAACATCTCAACACTTGAGGTAATAATCAAAACCATAGGTAAACTACCAATCTGCTGCAACATAGGCAACAGACCTCCCAAAACAAATAGGGATAACCCACTCAAAATCATGACCTTCTTAACCGGTAACTCCAAAAATAAAATAATTGGTAATATTGATATCACAATCAATGCTGAACGTACAATCTCCAACACAAGAATAACATTCCCACTTGGCATATAGAGTCCGTCAATTTGCGACAGGTAATAACCTTCTGTAAAAAGGAATGCATTAAGCCTTCCAAAAAGATAATAAAACGCTACGTAACTACCGATGCTTATCACGATTCTAAAGATCCAATCCAATAATCCTCTGTTATAGAGTGACTTACTCTTTGATGGTCCTTTTCTTTTATACAAAAACACAACACCGGCAGCAATCATTATCGCCATAACAAATTGTTGTAATAGTATGGTTGGAAGAACCTCCCATGTGACTACTCCAGGTACAAAATACAGTGCCTCCATAATCTGTGTTACATAATTCAGATATAAAAATAAAAACACCGCTCCAAAAACCATCAGCTTAGAAAGCCTCAAATTCCAAGCTATAATTCCAAGTAAAATTGATATCGCAGCTCCTGACATTATTGTCATAATAAAAATGTAACTCGTATCTCCATTGATCACAGGCATCGGTAGCTTAAAAACAGTAATCAAGATCCCCGCGATTACTAAAGCCAAAAAAGATAATAAACCTATTACAATCGTTTTCGGAAATTTTTTGACATGTTGTCACGTTACCCATGTTTATAGTTTCTTAAGATGCTTTCACATCTTGTTCTTTTTCTCTTCTTTTTAACTGGATTTAACCAAACTTCATCTTCTATACTCCAGTTACGTATTGCTCCTGGCCATCGTTCTGGATGCTTTGATTTAGCTTCTTGATATACTTTCGTTCTTGCTTCTAATATTGCTTTATCTTGCCCCGTGTGCCTTTCATTTGGGCTTATAAAGCATAATCCGCTGTGCTTATGTTCGTTGTTATACCAGTTCACGAATTGTCTGACCCATAACCTTGATTCATTCACACTATTAAATCCTCTTGGTTGATAATTAGGTCTATATTTTAATGTCTTAAATAAACTTTCTGAATATGGATTATCATTACTTACTCTTGGTCTACTTCTGGATGGTACAATGCCTAAGTTATACAAGGTTTCAAGCATTGTTGCACCTTTCATAGGACTTCCATTATCTGAATGTAAAACTAATGGTTTATCATTCAGCATGATTTTTCATCCATATATGCTCTTTTGATTAGATCACTTGCATGAAGAGCAGACTCTTCTTCCCACACTTCCCAGCCAACTATTTTACGGCTGTACATATCCAAAATCATATATAAATAATAGTGTTGTCCTTTAATTGGTCCTTTTAAATACGTTATATCCCACGTCCATACGTCACAGGCTTTTGATGCTTTATGGGTTTCCATTGGCCTCTTAATTGGGGCTCTTGATCTTCCTCTATGCACTAACTCTTTATGATTTTTAAGGATATTATATATTGTTGTTTCTGACGCTAAATATATTCCTCGATCCGCTAATATCGGTACTATTTGGCTCGGGGCTAAACTACTAAACTCTTCAGTATTACATACTCTTAGTATCTCTTGTTCTTCTTCTTTGCTGATTTTATTCTTAGGTTCTGGTCTCTCACAGGTTTTCTTTTATCTATATAATCACTGTCTTTCCAGCGATCGAACGTTCTTGTATGAATTTTATAATTTCACAAGCTTTATATAATCTTGCTCCATTTTCTACAGCTTCACTAATTAGCTCTACAGCTTGTTTACGATCTTGGGCACTAATTAGTCTTCCTCGTTGTCCGTTCCCCATATCGCATTGGCCTTTTTTCCAAGTACCAATAATGCTGCCGCTTCTGCAAGCGCTTTTCCTTACGATCCAGCTCTTTTTGTAACTTTTCTTTTTTTTTTTCTTTTCTTAGCTCTTGATTGACTTTACTTGTTCTCTCTGATGTTCCACCGTTAGCCTGCATGCAAGCATCTTTCCATTCTTTTACTTGTTCTGGGTAGATCCCTTTTTCTACAGTACTCTGAGAACTCGATTTCACTTAAGTTTGCTGTTTCTAAAACAACTAGAAATTTATCTTGGGTACTCCAATTTTCTGCTTTTTATACTTTGTTGTTGATGATAAACCTGTTCTTTTGACCTCATCACGCCATCTATATAACGTGTTTGCATTGATTCCTGTTTCTTTATGAATATCACTAATCGACTCTTCACCACTAAGTATTCTAGATAGTATCTTTTCTTTTTGTTCCTTACTGTACTTGTTATAACTCATCGTTGTTCTCCTCTTCTTCGAGTATTTATCATACTCTATTTGAGGGTTAGTGACAACTTCCGTTTAACAGAGGGTTTTCCAAATATAACCCCAAACCAATCTCATAATCTTCCCCCTTTTCATTGAATAAATAAATAGTATAGACTCGGATTTCCATATTAATGGGTGTTTCATAATCTGATATAATGCAAATGTCCTTATAAATATAAATTATTTTTTCTTTTTATAAAGCCATTTCTTTTTATTCTTTTTCATCTCAATTTGCTCTTTTGTAAATTCAGTCCGATAAATATAATTTCTTATATCTCCTTGATCACCAATAATCATGCTTACTTTATCTATTATTTTCTTCTGCTCTTTACGAACTTTCTTATCACTACTGAGAACTCTTTTTTCTCTTAATCTTTCTAATTTGCTGACAAATAACTCAAAAGCAGAGTCCTCACTTTCTGAGATTGCTATGATTCCTGCTCGTTCAATTGCAATTATAGTGTTGTCACCATCAAATGTTTGGTGCGCTTCAATTATTTTAGACTTTTCAATTCCTTTTATTCTTGCATCATCTACAAATGGTTTTGCAATTTTAGATGTATTTTCAAGAACATCAATGCTGTTGATCGCCGTCGAAATAGCTGGCATCACTTTCTTTATTGCTGGTGTTGCTTTTTTGGATAGATCCAATATTTTTTTTATTTTCCCCATACTTTTACTCCCTATGTCTAAAATAATTTATTCACAGTTAGATGTACTTTATCATTAATATCATCCAAAAACATATCATGAGATACTCGTCTCATCTTAAATTTAGTATATAATGGTACCACCTTCCAATTTTATTTTAATTAGAAGGCGATTAAAAGATTTTAATTACTTTCATTTTTCTTAATGAAAAGAGGTTCCAAATGCAAACCTCTAAATAATAATAAATAAATTTAATCCATACTTGTAATTACCTATTGGTTCTTCTCAATATTCACCAAAAATATTTTAAACTATAGTTCAAAATTAATGTTATAATATAATATTAAACTTCTAATTTCATTATGTGATTTTGAGTTTACACTCGTAAAAATTTACGCTGTTTATGTAACATTCATATAAGCAATCTTCAAAGGAGGGTTTAAGACCATGAAAAACATATTCTTAATAATAACGGTAATATTTGTACTGACTGCATGTACATCACATGAAACGATGGATCATCCCCAGGTTACCAGTGAAGAAATTTTTATTGCCGAGATGATACCACATCATCAAGAAGCCGTAGACAGTTCACTGCTAATGCTTGAATCTCAAAATACACAGGTTAAGTCACTCGCAGAATCGATTGTCACTGCTCAAGAGCAGGAAGTCAGCATGATGCAAGAATGGATGCGTCAATGGTATCCGGATTCCAACTACACAAGTATGTACCAAAACATGATGCCTGACTTGACTTCTCTGGAAGGTGATGACAAGGATGAAGCTTATTTAAAAGGCATGATCGATCATCACGAAGGTGCCATCATGATGGCCAAGCAAGCACAAGAGCTTGAACTTCGCTCAGAAGTCTTTGAGCTAACCGAAAATATTATTTCAACACAGGAAGATGAGATTACACAAATCAATCAGCTACTTGATAACCTTGATAACTAATAATTATGGAAGGTGCTTTTTTCAGTGCTTCCAAATTATATAAGTGCAACTATATCCTCAGTATGCTTTACTATCTCCTCAGGAAATCCAATTAGATCCAACAAACAATCATACCTATCCATACTTATATACTGCAAATGTTCTTTAGCCAAGCGCGACCGCGCATGGCTAAAGAACTTATTTTATCAATTATGCATATGTCTTTTTCTCAACAGGAACCCATATTTCACAAAAGCAGTCTGCATCAAGATCTTCTGAGTATAGTTCAAAATCAGTATCATCCATCATGCTATACTCTGAACCGGGAAGGAATTCCGAAAAGATTTTTCCCCATGTTGCACCTATACAGTCCCCAGTATCACCAATACATTTAAATACTGCCCATAAAGTAGGCTTTACCTCCCATAGGGTATATCCCTCCGGTACATTATCACCACTAAATTCCATTCCAATACCATAATCAAAATGTGTACTTTCTTTTGATATTGGTGCACATGCTCCATAAATATCATAATTGCTCGCGTTTTGTTTTAAATCTTCAAAAGTTCCATTGTCACCACATTCTTTCCAAAAGTCCGGAATTTCAGTATTTCCCTCTTCTGAAATAATTTCATTTCTAAACTTTGTTACCTTCGTTAATAATTTGAATCCTTCTCGTTTTTCGATTCTGTAGTCCATAATAGTACCACCTTCCAATTTTATTTTAATTAGAAGGCGATTAAAAGATTTTAATTTCATACCTGCACGCCTTGCCACACTCGGCGTAATAACATGGAATCTAGTGAATGCCTTTGTAAAGCTTTCGGGCGAATCATAACCATATTTTAAAGCAATATCAATTACCTTTGCATCCGATACAGACAGTTCCTGCCCAGCCATAGACAACCTTCTATTTCGAATATACTCATTAGCTGTAATACCCGTCACCAAACTAAATGTTCTATGAAAATGATAGCTTGACATGTAGACATGCTTTGCAACATCTTCATATGTAATCGGTTCTAGTATATGTTCTTCCATATAGTCAATTGACCTTTGCAAGTTTTGAATAAAATTCATTTCTCTCACCTCCATGTACCAATAGTACTAAAATAAAACTATTATTTCCTGTCCTACCTTGCTTTCATTTGTCTAAGCACTTTTTGTCACCTATTGGTTCTTCTCAATATATAGATTAAACGCCTTAATTCCAGCTCGCATGAAATTGGCAAATAGAATTGCAAGATAAAGACCAATCCCCATAAATCCTACATATAAAACAATTGCAATTATGGGCATAAATGAAAATGGAAATCCAACACCGCTCATATTCTCACTCCCTTCCGCAAATATATCATACCCAAAAACCTATGGTGCTTTTTTAGTGCTTTAGTTTTTGGGTTTCGTTATTTCATCCAAGAATAATATCATGAAGTACTCATCCGCATATGTACCATCACCATACTTAAGAGCATGCTTCTTTGTCCCATGAATCTGAAATCCTAGATTCCGGTACATCGTTACTGCTCTTTCATTTTGTGTAACAACTTCTAACTCAAGTTGCTCAATGTTGTTGTTTTTACACCACTTTATACATTCTAACATCATTAGTCTGCCAATACCCATACCCCAATACGCTTTTCTAACCGCTATACCTAGGGCAGCTCTATGCAAGTATCGACGTTTATTCATAACTATACCGACAGAACAATTGGCTACAATCTGACCATCTAATTCCCCCACAAACATCTGACTATGCTTATCGTCTACAAGGTTTCTAATAAATGTTGCTTCTTGTTCTAACGTGAAATCAAACTCGTCCGGTTCTCGTGCTAGAAAATGCGTCTCACAGTCCACCGTTTTCATATAATCAATTAACGCCTGGGCATCGGTCTCTTCTGGTACCCTAATTATAAGCTGTTTGTTACCCTTTAATTCATATTTTTCTTTATAAGGTACTGATTTGCCTTCATCCAGTTCATAGTCACACATAATTGATTCCTCCGTTAGCATTATCTATTACTAAATCAATACCCTGATTTTTTACAGCTTAATTTATCAATTTTTATCTCAATAACGGCTACGGCATCTAAATGCTTATCTTGATATTCAAACTCTGTTCTCTTTGAATACTGTGACATTAGAATATCTAAAGCTTCCTTTATCTCAGTCCGTTCTTCTATGATGCTTGCTTGTCCATGACCAATCACACTTATGAACTTCATGCCCCACTCACAAGCCACTTCTCCGCCGTCTACCAACTCCGTATCCACTTCAACTTCAAAACATACTCTTGGATTGGCTTTCATCATCTCTATCTTCATGCCTTCTTTTGCAGAATGTAAATAAAGACAATTGTCCTTATATCCAAAATTCATCGGTACCACATATGGCTCATTATTAACAGAAAGTCCCAATCTGCAAATGTCTGCCTTCTTTAACATCTTCTCAATCTCAATAATATCTATGACTTCTTTTTCGTTTCGTCTCATTTTTTGATCTCCTTACATAGATTCTAACTTTACTAAATACATGATTGGTCATGTTTCTTATTTACTATATCATTTATCAAAGATGGCATCAAATTATACTAAGCTTTTTTAAGATTTCTTAATATTTCTTGATAGCGTCTTGTTGCCAGCGCACTTGGCTCGCCTTTTTTACAGAAACAAAACTTGGCCAATTTTGGAACAATACGCTCAACAACGATTTGACCATCTACCATTTTGGATTCCAGTGCTTTTAAGGCTTCCAAAAACCGGTTGTCTTTTTTTGCACGGTCATAAAAAGATAATACATAAACGTAAACAAAAAGATTGTAGTTGCGGAAGGGATATTCAACCTGCATGAACAAGGTGCCCATTCCGTAGTGACAGGGACCAATTGGTTTCCGAATTGTCCAATGTTCCAGTAAAAAGTCCACAGCCCTCTCAAGGGCTGGTTCTTGGTTGAACCCGTCCCTAAAGCGAAATGCATTCAAGACAGTCAGGGTTGGGAAAGGGTTTGAATACTCCGTTTCCGGCCCTCGCCCATAGCTAAACTTATTGCAACGCCAACCCCCATCGGTATACTGGATATCTAGAAGGTGTTGGAAAGTCTTTTGTATTCTAGCATCCCTCGCATACCCCATATGGCAGAGTACATTGGCAGCGTTAGCGGTTTGGCATGGGTATATAGAACCTGTAGGATACAACCTAAAACTTCCGTCTTCTTTCCATGTACTGAATATTAAGTCAGCACAATTTTCAAGTAGAGGGTCGTTGGGCTTTAAACCTAATTCTAGCAGATAGAGGACACAGTCTAGAGTGGAGAATGGTGATCCCTTTATAAGCCGTTTGTCCGGCGTCGTCCAGTAGTCTGCACCCTGATCATATCTATGTGACACAATCGCTTCATAATCTGATAAATATTGTTGATCTATAGGCATCTCTTTCCCTCCTATACATAAACCATAAATAATAAGGTCCTAAAAAAACTTTTTCAGATAGACCATATCTACAAGCTGTATACCACAGTCGTACATTGGTTTGTCATAATGATCCACGAAAAAATTCTTCACCCGATGAGACAACTCAAAACCACAACTTTCATAAAATCTTATAATTTGGGGACTATCTCCGGTTCCAACATACATAATCTTACATCTATCTTGATAATGCTCAAATAAGTATTTTATTAATCCCTTACCATAACCCTGCTTTTGACAGGATTCATATGTCGCAATATTTTTAAGCTCATATATGCCGTCTTCTTCTTGTGTTACAACACAAACACTCTTGAGATCATCATCGAACAAAGCAAACATGTCCCCACGTTCTAGATATAGATCAATCATATCCTCTTGTTCATCTGCTAATAATAATAAATCTAAATATCTTTTTTTATTCTCTCGAATCATTTCAATTTTCATCTTCGATACCTCATAATTATACTACGCATTTTAGACAGTTTATTAGTGCTATAAAATTATAGACTTTTTTTCAATTCTACCAAGGATTCTAATAAATCCTGCTCAAAAATAGTGCCTTCGCCAATTGGTATATAATACTTTTCTGTTTCTGCAATATATTTCTGCTTAAATTGTTCGTTTGCAATGATGGCACATCTCAGATTATGTATTCTGTCTGCCAACTTTACACATAAAGCCGTTTTATTCATTTTAATATTGTCGATATATTCATTCATAACATAACCATCATACTTGGTCAATAATTTTACCGCTTTTAGTACCTTCTGATTGCTAAGATCTAGAATTTCTTCTTCCGTAGCATCCGTATCTTCCAATAAATCGTGGAACAAGGCTGTTATTATTGTCTCTTCGGATAATGCTTTACTTCTCATTAATTCAGCGACAGCAATTGGATGGGATGAATATGCCTCTCCTCCAAGTCGTATTTGTCCTTTATGTTTCTTAATAATAAACTCTTTTGCCGCATTAATATCCACTTTTATCACCTTCCTTTGAAGAAACAAATTATTTCGCTAAACTATTTATCGTCTTCAAGATACTTATTGAAAGCTCGTGTACCACCTTCAAACTTAATTGACTGGGGTGAGTCCTTTAGTTAAAATAAACAAACCAATAAACTATAATGTACACATAGTGTTGGACACAGATCCTAGAAAATAAGTTATAATGAAGACTATGAGTAGACAAAGAAGAACTTGGACACCCCAGGAAAAAGCAAATATAGTATTGGAGATTTTGCGTGAGGAATCACCTCTTGCCGAAATCTCAAAAAGTATGATATAGCTCAGCCAGTTCTGAGCCGATGGAAAACGGAATTCATAAGCAACATGCCTGCTGTCTTTGATAAGAAAGGCGAAGACGTTCAGAAAGTCAAAGAAGAATACGAGGAGGAAAAGGAGATCCTCATCAAAAGATTGGTGAACTTTCTATGGATGTCGATTATCTTAAAAAACAAGAACAGGTTTTACAACTTCGGAAAAAAGGCATTAGTTGAATTCAGTGGTTCAAAGCTGACTATTATGCGTCAATGCCAGTTACTCGGATTGCCCAGATCAACCGCTTATCATATACCGGTTCCAGTCGCACCCTCGAAACAGGAGATTGATATTAAAATGCCATCGATCGTATTCACTTTAAGGAACCCTCTTTTGGTGTGCGCAGAATCCGTAATGAGCTCCACAAACTTGGCTACGAAATCGGAAGGCGTTTGGTAAAGCGATATATGCAGGAAATGGATATTGTTGCCTTCTATCCAGGACCAAACCTAAGTAAACGTGCAAAGCAAGCAAAAACGTATCCGTATCTATTAAGAAACTTAGCGATTAGAAAGCCGAATCAAGTCTGGTCGATTGACATTTCATACATAGGAACCCCAACGGGTTTTGTATATATAACAGCCATTATAGACTGGTATTCCAGGTTTATAGTCGGTTATTCTATCAGCAATACATTACAGGCTGAATCAGTCACTAGAGTTGTTAAAGAAGCAATCAGGAATCATGGCAAGCCTGAAATTATAAACAGTGATCAAGGTGTACAATTCACCTCAAGGGAGTACATCGAGCTTATTAAAAGCTACGAATCCATTAAAATCAGCATGGATGGTAAAGGCCGTGCAACGGACAATATAGCCATTGAACGTTTCTTTAGATCATACAAATGGGAACGACTATACTTAATGTATCCAGAGACGGTCTCAGAAGTAAAAACTATAACAAGGGAATACATTCAGCATTACAATTATGATCGAGGGCATCAGAGTTACAAGTATAAAACACCGGCAGAAATCTATTACGCTACTGCTGAAAAAGCTGCATAATCAAGAAAGGAGTTCATAACTAAGATTTCTTGATTTTGTGTCTTGACAAGCGTGCACATTATACCTGCAGAAAAAAGAATAAATCCGAAATAAAGAAACATAAAAATTCCCCATCCAAATACCGAATTTGCAGCACCTACATCATTATATATTTCCATTTATTATTCTCCCTCTTAATAACGTCCTGCATGTTGACAACCTTTGCCATCCGTCCACTTAACAACTCCCGGCCACATACAAGGTGTATTATTTTTATTTTGTTTCATTATTTTCACTTCTAATTCTTCTTTTAACTTCTTCTAACAAAACTGGCTGAATGTCTGCATAAGTTAATCGACTAGGCATTTCATCACTGAACATAATCTCCTCAATCTCATATTCTAGCTCACCCTTAAACGCTTCAATCTGCCCACAATATAATCTTCCATACCTTTTTCCATTAGCGCTTTCTACCGAGTAATCACAAATTGCCTTTGGATTATGTTTGATTGCTCCAGTTTCTTCATATATTTCTTGTATGATATTTATAGAAGTAAATATCACACTTTCCTTTCTTTTTTATTCGTGACTATAATACATTCAGATACTGTGGTACCTTTGATTTTTTCTGTAGCACAGACTACTTAACAGGAGTGTATTGCCGCTACCTTTATCTGAATTGTTTATTAGCTGGATGTGCCATACATTTTGTATAGAGTACTTATCTCATTCAAGTCTACAATGATAATCGCTGGTGGACGTCATGGTATCAATAATTCGAAAGGAGATTTAATCTCATGATCTATCTTGGCATTGATATCGCCAAACTTAACCACTTCGCCGCAGCCATATCTTCTGATGGTGAAGTACTTCTCGAGCCGTTCAAATTTACGAATGACAGTGATGGCTTCCATTTGTTGCTCTCTTCAATTAGTTCCTTTAAAAAGAGTGACCTCATCATTGGTCTTGAATCAACAGCTCACTATGGCAACAACCTTATTGAATTTCTTGTATCTAGACACTTTAAGGTTTGTCTCATCAACCCACTTCAGACTTCATCTATGCGAAAAATAACATTCGCAAGACTAAGACTGATAAAGTTGATACCTTTGTTATCGCTAAAACCCTTATGATGCATGATCATCGTTTCCTCACTGTAGAAGACATTGATCTTATGCATTTGAAGAATCTTGGACGTTTCCGTCAGAAGCTGGTTAAAACCGTACTAGGTTGAAAATTCAGCTAACTTCTTATATGGATCAGGTTTTCCCTGAACTCCAATACTTCTTCAAATCAGGTTTGCATCAGAAAGCCTGTTATCAGCTTCTTAAAGAAGCTCCTACTCCGGATGCTATTGCCTCCATGCATATGACTCATCTTTCAGCTCTTCTTTTAAAAGCCTCCCACGGCCACTTCAAGAAAGAACATGCTAAAGCATTAAGAGTTCTTGCAAGGGAGTCTGTCGGATCCAGCGACAGGTCTTTATCTATTCAAATAACTCATGCTATCGAGCAAATCGAGTTATTAGATAGCCAGTTAAAAACTGTTGAATCGGAAATGCAATCAATTATGCTTTCACTTGATTCACTTATCATGACCATTCCAGGCATTGGATTTGTCAATGGTGGAATGATTCTTGGTGAAATTGGTAACATTAAACGCTTCTCCAATGCTAGCAAAGTTCTAGCTTATGCTGGGTTAGATCCGTCTGTTTATCAGTCTGGAAACTTTGTTGCCAAACGTACACGTATGTCAAAACGAGGATCAAAACCTTACGTTATGCATTAATTAATGCTGCAAACAATGTTGTTCGTAACAACGACACATTTAAAGCTTATTACGATACTAAAAGAGCTGAAGGCCGAAACCACTACAACACTTTAGGTCACTGTGCCGGTAAGCTTGTCAGGGTCATCTATAAGATGCTTACTGACGAAGTCGAGTTTAATCTCGACTAATTAAAACCCGAATATCATTTGATTTTGAAAACTACCTTATAGGGAGTCTTATTAAAGTTACCCTTTTTTAAGGAATTCGATTAAAAAGAATTTCCAGCTAATTTATACTTGACTTTTCATAGCTGGTCTCTTTTTGCGGCTTCATCTGGCGTTTCGCCAACCTCAATATGTCCACCTGGAATTTCCCATGTGTTGCGATCCTTATGTCTTACAAATACCCATTGTTTCTTATAAACTGCGCACATTATTACAAACGTCAGTTCATAACCATGATAATCCTGTAATTCATAAAAGTCTATTCTTAACATCCTTGTTACTCCTTAAATAAACTAGATTACTGAGTCTCATCTTCAGTCATACATTGAGTTTTTTGTTATTCAAAAAGTTTTCTTTAAGTCAACATTCCTTTCTGCGAATATCCAAAGTTGGCGACCAACGGGGGCCAACTTTGGGCCGAGCGAAGTAAGCCAAGTACTCGCTGTTGTGCGATGTTATTTGCTCCTTCAGAAATTTTACGATATTTCATATCCATTTTTTTCATATTGAACTATTTTTACATTTATAAAACAGTAAAGAGCTAGCATACACATAACGTCAGTATTTGCCCGATTTGTAAAGCTTTTCAAACATGGAAAATACCACTACTTATTTATTCTTATGAATGTCTTTATACATAACCTTCTCATAATTCCAATTTACATTAGGTTTAATTATATTCTTGAGAGCTTCTTTATCAGCACCTTCAGATAATAAAGCATTATAGAATACCGAGCTTCTGCACAATAATCCAACATTTCTATAAAAGCCCCACAATGAAACGTGTGAGAAATCATAATCAGATTGTTCAAATGCTATATACGGAAAATTCATAGGTATCCAAAGACCAGTTAAATCACATAAGTTATCTTTTTTATTTGACCTCGTCAGCCTTGGGTATCTATTATACTGTGTATTTGTATGCATTATTTTAGAATATGCTTCAAGTAAACCATCCAACTCATCATAACACATACCAAATACTTCAGAAGTCAATAGCCTATTTTCTGTAAATCTCCAGCTCCCATGCTCTTCAATGTGATCTGACACACAAAAATATGTAGTTGCACCGATAGGAAGTTGTAAAATACACTTTAATTTTTTATACTTAACATCTTTATAGGAATCTTCATTAAGAAACGAATCAAAGATAATACAACCTTTATTAATTCTTAAAAATATATCATTCATTTTGGTTTTATTCTTCATATTTAAAGACACAGGAAACGAATCAATATATGTTTCTCTCTCATCATTACGTTTTATACCTGTATAGCAGAATATAGAATTCCTTTCTGAAATATAAAAGAAAGATATAGCGTCATTAATAGATAACTCACTTCCAAACCGTTCTTTTAATAAATTTATGCTATATAGTTGCATATTTTTTTTCATATATATCTCCCATTTAGAAGCTCCAAAAATTAGTCACTGATTAATTATAGATTTCTATCAAATAACATTAAAGAAAATATTAAAGCTAATAATATTAGCAATATATTATTATATGTAGAGAAAGATTAGACGCTTGAACTCTTATAGATTAACCTTAGATCTCATTAACTCATCCCATTTCTTAAGAGTCATTCGATATAAAGCAGCTATTGTCGCAACATTGAGATATGGATGTCCATAATGCCATGAAGTTTTATCCAACTCACTTTTAAGCATATTTTTAAATACCCCTATATCTTCCTCTTTTACATTTCGCTCTATAAATTCCTCGTTTATTGATTTACCATATATTCGTTTATACTCTTGTATTCCTTGAATGCTCCAAAATGTATCATAAATTGAAACTTTATACGCCTTAAGCCAATCCCACATTATCTCAGTATCATTAACATTTGGATTGTCTATGTGGCATCTTTCACATAAAAGAACATAATTAGATGGTTCATCCTTACCTCCTAATGAGTCCGGTATTATATGACATCTTTGTAATTTTCTTTTGTAACCACAACGCCAGCATCTCTCAAGTGCTTCAGAAGCATCAACACTAAAATCGCTTTCATCAATATTTGTAAACCAGTAATCAACTATATCCTCTTTCTTCGTCTTTATACTAACCTTTTTCAACATTTATAATCCATCCCTTTTTCATTTTAATATCGCTTTTATAGCACTAATCTTTTCTGTCAGATAATGTTTTCGTTGTTGCCGTCGTTCATACATGACGGCAACTAGCATGTTAGATGTTGGAATCAAAATAAGTTTCCATAATCTTCAATTTAATTATCATCAATTACGTCTTTTAGTTGATTAGAGTCACTTAAAGTTATGCTACTATATGTTTCTTTTTCTACCCAACATTCTACGATTCCTGCATATTTGGGCAATATATCTGGATAGTAAATATCTTTTGCTTCTATTGTCCTAACTTCATAAGTCATCTTACCATCAACAACTGTTATTAATGTAATCCCATGTTCTTTTGCAAATTTTAATGCCCCTCTTTGAAAACCCGACGTAGTCATCAGAATTCCTTTATTCGCACCGATTGTACGAATCTTGTCATATAGTACTTGCACCTTCTCTCGACTCACAAAACGTTTATACATTTTACATTCCACTAACGTTAGGTATTTCGCTCCCATAAGCTCAAAGGAAATTTGTCCATCAATTTGATATTCTCCATCACTTGATTTTATAATTACATTGTGTTCAAAATTTGAGTTTGGTAAATCCGAACTATACTCTTTGAGAATACTTAGACAAAAAACTTCAAAATCATTCGAGGACATATCTGCAAAATATTCTTCGCTTTTGTATCTCATAGATTCCTCCTATAAATTTGCATTTGTTTATTTTTCTCACTTCACGACATCCTCTCTACATAGAACGAACTGCTCATGTCCTGATAAGGTTAATGCAATGAAGGGGTGCGACTGTACTTAAAGGACTGGGTGTGTCCGCCTATCTTTTCTTCGTAGCTCATTCCCTAGACATTTCTTTCGCTAAGAAGCTATCATGTGCAGTACTTGATGGTAATATACAATAATCACCTTTTCTTCTTAGTCCATACATTTGTATCTGGATTATTTTTGTCTGGCGAACCACCAGAACCAATCGTTCTGTCATGCATCAATAATTCAAGAAGGATATCAAATGTTTCATTGATATCCATTTCAACTACTTTAGCAACTCTTGATGTAGTCATAATGCCTTCCATATCAATTATTTTAAGAATATTCATCTTTTTATCATAATCCGATTTCTTCTTCTCTTGCTCCACCATTCTTCTTAGTTCAATATCTTGTCTCTCAAGCTCTTTTTCATAATACCTAGCTGTAACTTTGTAATATTCATTCGCTCGTTCAGCATATTCTGAAGCCTTAATCTCGCTTTCTTTTGATGCTTTCTTAGCTCTTTCTGCCATAACAAATACAAATATATTCCATAATGCAGTGAGTACACCAATTAACATCATGATGAAACTAATAGTTAATGCTCTGTCAATATCTCCCATACTAATCTCCTTCAAATCGGAAATTTTTTGACATGTTGTCACGTTACCCATGTTTATAGTTTCTTAAGATGCTTTCACATCTTGTTCTTTTTCTCTTCTTTTTAACTGGATTTAACCAAACTTCATCTTCTATACTCCAGTTACGTATTGCTCCTGGCCATCGTTCTGGATGCTTTGATTTAGCTTCTTGATATACTTTCGTTCTTGCTTCTAATATTGCTTTATCTTGCCCCGTGTGCCTTTCATTTGGGCTTATAAAGCATAATCCGCTGTGCTTATGTTCGTTGTTATACCAGTTCACGAATTGTCTGACCCATAACCTTGATTCATTCACACTATTAAATCCTCTTGGTTGATAATTAGGTCTATATTTTAATGTCTTAAATAAACTTTCTGAATATGGATTATCATTACTTACTCTTGGTCTACTTCTGGATGGTACAATGCCTAAGTTATACAAGGTTTCAAGCATTGTTGCACCTTTCATAGGACTTCCATTATCTGAATGTAAAACTAATGGTTTATCATTCAGCATGATTTTCATCCATATATGCTCTTTTGATTAGATCACTTGCATGAAGAGCAGACTCTTCTTCCCACACTTCCCAGCCAACTATTTTACGGCTGTACATATCCAAAATCATATATAAATAATAGTGTTGTCCTTTAATTGGTCCTTTTAAATACGTTATATCCCACGTCCATACGTCACAGGCTTTTGATGCTTTATGGGTTTCCATTGGCCTCTTAATTGGGGCTCTTGATCTTCCTCTATGCACTAACTCTTTATGATTTTTAAGGATATTATATATTGTTGTTTCTGACGCTAAATATATTCCTCGATCCGCTAATATCGGTACTATTTGGCTCGGGGCTAAACTACTAAACTCTTCAGTATTACATACTCTTAGTATCTCTTGTTCTTCTTCTTTGCTGATTTTATTCTTAGGTTCTGGTCTCTCACAGGTTTTCTTTTATCTATATAATCACTGTCTTTCCAGCGATCGAACGTTCTTGTATGAATTTTATAATTTCACAAGCTTTATATAATCTTGCTCCATTTTCTACAGCTTCACTAATTAGCTCTACAGCTTGTTTACGATCTTGGGCACTAATTAGTCTTCCTCGTTGTCCGTTCCCCATATCGCATTGGCCTTTTTTCCAAGTACCAATAATGCTGCCGCTTCTGCAAGCGCTTTTTCCTTACGATCCAGCTCTTTTTGTAACTTTTCTTTTTCTTTTTTTTCTTTTCTTAGCTCTTGATTGACTTTACTTGTTCTCTCTGATGTTCCACCGTTAGCCTGCATGCAAGCATCTTTCCATTCTTTTACTTGTTCTGGGTAGATCCCTTTTTTTCTACAGTACTCTGAGAACTCGATTTCACTTAAGTTTGCTGTTTCTAAAACAACTAGAAATTTATCTTGGGTACTCCAATTTTCTGCTTTTTATACTTTGTTGTTGATGATAAACCTGTTCTTTTGACCTCATCACGCCATCTATATAACGTGTTTGCATTGATTCCTGTTTCTTTATGAATATCACTAATCGACTCTTCACCACTAAGTATTCTAGATAGTATCTTTTCTTTTTGTTCCTTACTGTACTTGTTATAACTCATCGTTGTTCTCCTCTTCTTCGAGTATTTATCATACTCTATTTGAGGGTTAGTGACAACTTCCGTTTAACAGAGGGAAATCTAACAAACCAATTAAGTATTGCGCATTACATTCCAGCAGTTTCCGACGTTCTTTCATTTAATATCTTGGCTGAAAAGTGGCACCCATCCTTGCCTTGCCAGGATTGTGACATCGAAAATTTTAGGATACTGGGTGTTATGGAAAGTTTATAGGTTAAATTTAATATCATTTTTCAATATAAGTCTTCCAATTTCATAAATGGCTGCAAATTCTAATGACTCAACTTTTGAGATTTTTTCGCAAGATTGAATTTCTCTATAATAAACTCCATCTGTATATATATAGTCATAGTATTTATCCATTTTAACACATTGATAAGGTGTGACTTCTCCCTCAGCTTGAATTATACCTGCTGTAATAGAATGATTACCACCATGTACAAATGCTACTCCTACTGGTAACCATAGTTCTATGCAATGATTTATTTTATCTTCTTTCCACTCTTTACTGTGAAGTTCTGACCCAAAATTGCATAGTGCAGAGCAATATCGATTATAATTCCAAGGCCATGGTAAAATTAGATCTCTACCTAATTTCAAACTTCCTTTGTGATCAATTCTTTCTATTAGATCAAATATCTTAACTTCTTTACCACCAATATTAATAGTTTCCATGACATTAATAAAAATATCTTCTTTTACCTGTTTAGGTCCTTTTCCCTCAATAAATAGAGATTGCAAATACTCAGTTTGAGTGCTTCTTCCTAGTAATCTAATAAAGTTAAATATAGGATGATTTTTGCATTTTTCTCCATACATATCTTCTATCATTCTATTTTCATTAATAATTTCATTTGCACTTTTTAATATTTGATTAAACTTTTTATACTTACTTCTATTATAATAATTATCAATCATCTCTAATATCATATTATCCCTTTCTTACATAGTTGGATAAGTCAGATGGATTACTTCCTCTTTCTCCCCTAAAAACCGTGTGTGAGACCTTCATCTCATACGACTCAAGCTATCTGTAACCAATCTTGTCATAGGTCACCGCAAGTAACGCGGTTGTTAAATTCATCTTATTTCCCGAATAATCTTGATTCGTGGCGCCGTTAATCAAGATTATTCATTCCCTTAAATAGAAGTGCGCTTCAGCTTGCATGGCTCTATCTTGCAAAGTTGGTACTCCTAATGGTCTTAAAATCCCCTTATATTCCATAATAAAAATCCTTCTTAACGGTTTTGCTTTATATCCTTTTCTTCTAGATTTAATGTACTCTTATATATCTAGCATCATTATTCCATACCTCGCCGTCAACTCCTGGTGTCTTACCGCCTTTGTTACTGATGACTTTCTACACTTCCTCTACCCACTCCAAGTTGTACTTTTTTACGAAAGCCTACCTTTTGGAATGCATTGGGCTTACCCAGTTCCAGATTCTAGCCAATTCGTTTTACCTTAAGTTCCACCTTTACTCCGAAAATCTAGTCCACTTGTTCAGTAATGCAAAAATTGCTGAACCTATCTCGCACCTTTTGGTCACAGTGTTCTAGCCTTATTTCGCTGTTCACGTTTAAGGAAACTTGTGGTGATTCAATAAATTCAATCATAGCAATATATTTCCCCTAACAGATCATCCGCTTTTAGGCTAGTAGATTTCTATGTTACATCTACGGCTTAGCACCTCATCGTTGCCAATGACGCACCCATAGGTAGAGTTACATTAAGTGGATTGCGCTGTCCAAAGGTCTTTCGACTTAAACATCCCAGAATATAATTTACCACTTTATTTCAAGTACTGGTCGCACTTTCCTGTAACGTTCAGCGTTCACGACGTACCGGCCACTTAGAGATGTCTGCTCATGGCACCCTTGTGGTGACTAATGCAGATATCGTCCCGACGGGCTTAGTGGGCTTTATGTGGTCGACATTCTTTCTCCAAAGCCGTGCCCTCTGTCGACCCCTGCGTTACAGTATTGTTAGCTGACGTCAGACGGGAGTTCCTTCATTGTATAGTTCTTAATATCAGCTTCTTCAATGAAATGATCTTCATTTGTATCAGCATCTTTAATAACAATCAGTCCATTTTGCAGCTTACATACCGGTATATATTTTTTGTCTTCTTTAAGTAAAAAATTTCTTTTCACATACTTTCTATAGATAGCAGAATGTACATACAAATATGTTATTATTAAATATGTTAAACCTACCAAGTTAAAGAAAATTGCATTACTAAACTGAATCGATTCAAGATTCTTATATTCCCCTACTGTAACAAAGATATAATGTCCTAGAATAAGACTTGATAGAACCAATATTCCCGTAGACAAGCTATCTATATATTTCTTCAAAAAATCTTTAAGTTTCCAATTTTTCTTAAATAGCAGTTGTATAATCAAATAAACTTACGCTAAAATAAATAATCCATAAACAATTGAAAATAACATTATCATCCACGACAATAATGCAACAGACACAATGCTTAAAATTAGTACTATAAAAAGTACTCCTGCAAATGAAATCAACATAGTAACTAACCTAGATATGCTACGTTTACTCTTGCTCCAAAATAACTTATCGAATTCAGTATTAAAAATTAATTCAGCCAAATTAAGTTTAATAGCCAAACTTAATAATGCTATTACTCCTCCAACTGCTCCATACTCACTCACTGCCTTTAATAATTCCATTATAAACCTCCAATATATTAGTTTGATGTCAGTTAACGTTTTGTATTGACGATGTCCTGGGCCCTAAGAGTCGCTGCTTTTGGTTGTGAGAGCTTGCTCGACCACCTAATGCAGTGACGTCCCGACGGGCTTAGGGGGCTGGATGTGGTTACTCGTTTTTCAGAGTGACCCTTGCACCAATATGGTGTTAGAAGACGTATCTACGGAAATTAAACATTTATTGAAATAAAACATCTAATTCCTTGTATCATAAGTTTTACATCATCATCAGTGTATTCTTTCCAGTTTCCATGTGCCGCATTATTTCTTAAATCTGCCCAAGCTGTAATTTGCTTTTGCATACCTGTATTATAAACTCCTGCTTTCTTTAAATCGGCATTCATCTTATCCAATTTCCCATGCGATAGTTTTTCCCTATCACACAGTTCTTTAAGTGTAGTCTCTAGACAAACACCTGCTACAATACAGGCTGGATCTTTATGATTTGCATTTAACAAATCTTCTGCCTGACTCAAACCATCTTCCATTAAATCTGCAGCAACTAATCCACGAAGGCTAAATATATAGCCATTCATATAATCATCGTATGCAGCATTAAATACTGCTTTACATTTTTTGTAATCTTCAATCAACCCATCAAAATCATTATAATAGCCTTTAAACTGGCTATTTTGAAGACTCTCTAAACCGAAAACTTGTGACAACAATGTCATCACTGACATCCCCCATGTCATAAATGTCTCTTGGTCTACTTCGTCTGAATAACCTTCTGAACTCCTTTTTATTGTTAGGTTAACATCAGTTATCCTATCTTTCAACTCTTCAAATCTTCTTTCGATTACTTTGCTGTTCATATAATCTCCTATAAATTAGTTGATATGTCTTCTAATGTCGGTGCGCGGGTTCCCGACGTTGGTAAGGCAACCAGCTTGCTGGTTGATTTGCCAATGTTGGTAACTTGCTGATAGGTGATGTGCCTACTGCCACCAATTACAGAACCCGCGCACCGATAGGCTGACGTGTTGCGTAGCGGCATTTCAGCCTATCGTCTGTCGGTTCACGACGCCAACGCGCTTACAGGGCGAGCTTATGCGTGTGAAGCTTTAGCTGAACCGCTAATGCGACCCCGACTCGGTTAGCGGGTTGAGTGTCGCTGAATCGTATGTTAAGCGATGCTATTATTCGGCAGCTCTAAACTGTCTTAATTCTTCAATCAACTCACTTAAATTGTTATATCTAATCCCAATGTTGCTCAAACATTTTAGAACCATATTTGCATATATCTTAGTCATGCCTTGAACATTCATTAAGGAGTCTTCCAGCTGAAAACCAGACGGAGCTCTTCCCACTAATAACTCGTACTAAATAGCTCCAATAGAATAGATATCTGAGCGTTTATCAATTATCTTTGGGTCAACAAGCAATTCTGGAGCTGTATAGAGTCCACTAGCAACTCCTTTACCTACCAACGTCAATCGCGAATATATTTGATTTTCTTTAAAAATACCAAGACCAAAATCAATAATCCTACATTTCTTTGGTCTAGAAATCATAATATTACTAGGTTTCAGGTCTCTGTGAACCACTTTAGTGTGAGCATATTCCATAGCCTCACAGACACTCAGAATAATATCTGTAGCTGTATCTAATGTAAATACCCCATACTTTTTGAGAACAGTGTTAAGGTCTTCTCCATCAAAATACTCCATTCTAATGTATGGCTTATTTTTAAGTATACCAACATCATAGACATTAATAATTGACTCGTGTTTCAGTTCGAAAAGCATTCTAGCCTCTTGGAAGAATCTAACTTGATCTTTGTCTGGATCATCAGAAAATATTGGAGATAAAAACTTAATTGCAAAATCCATATCTAACAAATCATGATGATACTTATATACTTCACCAAATCCACCGTGGCCTATCCTTTCTCCCTCTGTAAAATCAGATGTGAGATTACTATATCCATTCCTTCTTCAAAGTACTCAATGACCGGATTAAGTGTTTCAGCAAGATATATTCTACGTTCCTGATAGGTAGAATACTTAGCCTTAATAAATTGCCAGAAATCACCTAAATCGCGGCATTTCCTTATATACTCAGGTATAATCTCTGTCAATGACTTAATATTGAGTAATTGTTTACGAACATCTGCATATTTCTTATCTGTAAAATCAGAAGATTTATCTCCTGTAGCATACTTAATCAAGTCATGTTTAAAATATTCAAGTTCTAAAGCCATTTCATTATCCATAAGTTTCTCCTATTACGCAGAATGATAGTGTCACTTAACGTTGTGCGTTCACGACTTCCTGGCCCCTTAGAGTGATTCAACTCATGCCACCCCCTGTGGGGGCTAGTGTGGGATCACGCCTCGACTGGCTTAGGGGCCTGGATGTGGTCACTCGCTTCTCAGAGTGACCCTTGCGTGAATGCGTTGTTGGACTAAACCGCTAGCGCGGTGGCTTTTTTAATGCCTTATTTTGTTCCTGTTTTAACTTTTACTCTTTTTAGATATGATGTACAGGTTACTGTTCACCTGTCTGAAAGGAGTTTTTTATGTCTTATGATTCTTGTGTCAATGCAGCAATTATCGAAATGCAACTCAGGGGTTACAGCCCCAAAACAATTGACTCTTATTCCAACAATCTCAATCGGTTCCTTCTTTTTATCGACAAACCTGTCGATGACCTCACTACTGAAGATGTGCGTTCTTTTCTTCTCTCTCTTATCAAGAAAAAATTGTCTACCAGTTACATCAACAGCGCTTACTTTGTTTGCCAATTATTCTTCAAATCTGTTCTAAAATAACCTTTTTCTCTTAGTGATGTTCCTCGGGTTAAATGTACCAAGAAGTTACCAATTGTACTTTCTCTTCCTGAAGTCAGTCGTATTATTGATTCAATTGATTACCTTAAGCACAAAGTTCTTTTGATGACCATTTATTCTGCAGGTCTTAGGGTAAGTGAAGCTATTAATCTTAAAGTCTCTGATATTGATTCTGAGAACATGCGGATTTTTGTCCGATCCGGTAAAGGTGACAAAGATCGTTATACCATTTTGTCTCATACCACTTTGAAACTTCTTCGAAAGTATTATATAGCTTTTCGTCCTACCAATTGGCTTTTCCCCAGCTTGTCTTACCCAAAGAATCATCTGTCTGTCAGATCCGTGCAGCAGGCCTTTCATTCTTCTCGAATTAAGGCTGGTATCATCAAACCAGCTACGGTTCATACCCTTAGGCATTCTTTTGCCACCCATCTACTTATTAATGGTACTAATCTATTTACCATCAAAACACTTCTTGGTCACAAAAGTATTCAATCAACTATGGTTTATCTTCATCTGGCTCCAACAAGGATACTGTCCGTTGTTAGTCCGCTTGATCTGGAGGTACCCGACTTTGAGTAAACTACAATCTATTCTATCAGCTAATGCTGTAGATTTCATTAATTCCAATCATCTTTCTTTTCAGCAGGTCAAAGCTATTAATGCCATCACATCCTGTCGAACCAATAACATGGGCTCTCACAAGCTCTCTTGTAACTGTGGTCACGAAAAGGTTGTTCAGAATTCCTGCGGTAACAGGCATTGTCCCACCTGTGGTACTTTCAAGAAGGAGCTTTGGGTTTTGCAGCAATAACAATCTCTCTTGCCCTCTCATTACTTCCATCTTGTTTTCACCTTACCTGATACTTTAAGATCTTTAATCTACTTCAACCAAGAGCTTCTTTATGACCTGATGTACAAGGCTGCTTCCAAAACCCTTCTGGACCTGTCAGCTACCAAACATTCTGTGACCCCTGGCTTTTCATTGGTACTTCACACCTGGAGTCAGACCCTCGGCTACCATCTAGGACGCAAAGGCGAGCAGTAACCATAGGTTACGACCAGCCCTCATCTGCATTGTGTTCTTGCTGGTGGCGGTATTTCCCTTGATGGCTCTCATTTCGAGTCCTTCAAGAAGAAGTTCTTCATTCACGTGAAGGTTCTTTCCTCTGTCTTTAGGAGCAAGTTTCTTCAAAGTCTCAAATCACTTTTTCTTCAAGATTAACTGAAACTTCCTGATGATTTATCTCATGATACGTTTACGTCTTTTCTTGACTTTCTATAAAATAAAGACTGGATTGTCTTTTCAAAACCTGTCTTTAAGTGTGCGGCACATGTCCTTAAATATCTTGGTCGCTATACCCACCGTGTTGCTATTTCAGATTACAGAATCCTTGAAGTGACTGATGTTGAAGTCTCTATTTCTTACATGGATAACAAGGATGGTGGTAAAAAGAAGGTGATGACTCTTAGCACTTATAACTTCATTCACCGTTTTCTCATGCATATACTGCCCTACAAGTTTGTAAAGATTCGCCACTACGGTTTTCTTTCCAATCGGTTCAGGTCTGTCAAAGTGGCTCTTTGTCGAAAGTTTATTGCCAGGCAACGTGGTTTGGTTCTCAGGTTGGATTCACTTCCAACCAAACTAGAATTACTGATCAAACTTATTGGCAAGGATAAACTTTCTTGTCCAAACTGTGGTAACTTTTTTAGCTATAGCCATGAGGTCAATCCGACATAGATTTTTTTATCTGAATATTATCACTTTTGTATGCCCCTTTGATGGGGAGGGGGAAGCTATGCAATCTTGTTCTCTTTTGGCCATAATTCACGTCAATATCTTCTCAAAATGGATAACAGTTACTTTTTCAGTGACTAAAGCTTGCATACTCTTTACTAGTCCGCGGCTTCGTCCAACATAATATCCCGACCACCAACCCCATCTTAGGATGGGGTTGTTTTTTAATTGATGTCGATATATTTCTAATAGTTAGCTGACGGTTACAAACACTTACCCCAAGTTTCTTTTGACCACTAAGAATTTTCTCCACATTTCAGTTTTTGTTGACTTGTATAGTCCTAACATTTCAATGAACCTTTTGTAATTAATTAATTCAAATTCCTCTACAATTTTCTTATCAATTGCATCACTAGCATGTTGTTTTGCTTGCTTCGAAAAATGATCTGCTGTTGTTACAAATATACATGATCTTGAATCCGCTAATAATGTAGCACCTAATAATTCACGAATTTGCGAAGCTGACTCAACAGAGTCTTTTTTTGTTCGTCTTTTGACCTGAACTACAGAGGGTTTATCAGATTTAACAAATAATAGATCAATTCCACCATCAGCTGTTTTCCCAACAAGTTCAACATCACAATTGAAGTGTTCTCTAAAAATTGACTGAGTGAGCTCTTCCATCTTCTTGTGATGTATATTATAAATTTTTTCAGGATTCTTTTGTATATATTTTTCAAGCGATGTAATTGGTATGGATTTATCATCAACATTATATTTTCTAAGAATTGCGGTTTTAAATTTTTCTTCTCTCAACCTTGTATAGTCTAGCATTGCATCACTAGTATTATTGAATTTGTATTCCCACCATCCGCAATTTGGACAGGTCTTAACAGACTCATACTCTCTATAACTTCCATCTAACCATTCAGGATATGTCACACCTGAATCAGCATTATAAACAATATAAGTTTTCAATTTACAAATAGGACAAATTTCCGCACTTTTATAAAAGTTATTTATATTTTGGTTAACAGTTTTCCCCAATAACAAACCATCAGCTTTTTCTCGCTCTAGATACTCGCTATAATCTAAAATCATATTTTAACTCCCTACTTTTTGTGTTTGGAACTTTAGTATAACGGTATGTGATTACGAAGCACTGGCCTCCTTGAGATATCTGCTCATGGCACCCTTGTAGTGACTTATGCGGATATTGTCCCGACGGGTTTTAGGGCTGTGTTTGTCTGGCTTATTCTCCAAAGCCGTCCCCTAGGTCTGATTGAAGCGTAATCATGGTGTTATACGACGTCAAGAACGTAAAATTCCTATACTCTTAGCCAATCTGAGTCTATCTTTGCCAAGAGTCTGGCGTTATTATATGCCATATCCATCGTTAAAGCCGTAAATCCCTTATAATAGTAATTTCCAGTAGTGGACTCTATTTTCTTCACTGCTAATACTAAATCAATTGATTCTGGACTATTTATATCGATAGCTAGTGGTAATAAAAACTGAACGCCTCCATTATAGTATTGTGGAACAGCAACCTTATAGTTTGCTGATATTTTCTTCTTTGCCAACTGAATAGCTCCTTCAAAGATTGATATCTGAGCTAATAATGGTAACCCACGAACACTCTCTGGAATTCTATTCTTATTTCCTTCATCAGTAAGTATATGATCTAATTGAGGATCAAGAGTTAAATCATAATCATAAATCAATTCATGTACATCGTTAAAATATTTGGCTCTTCTTGGCTTAGGAAAAATATTAGAAATTTCTACACTAGTAGATTTCAAGAACTTAACAAAAAACCACTCTTGTCTATCCTGATTTTTATTCTTTTCCATATATCCAAATATTTCTTGATACTCATTAGTATAAAGACCAGTATTGAAGCAAAAAATATTGTCATCAATATATAAAACCTTCTGTTTCAACTCAATACTATCTTCTTGTTCTCTCTCATCAAGTAATCTTCCTATGGTGTGGTTTATATACTGGTGTAATATTGGATTCTTACCGTTCTTATTACTGTTATACTCTTTATAAGACCAATCTTCCTTTATTGAAAGTTCTTCAAGTTGATCCAAATTACTCTGCCAATCTGGTACGTATGCAAGTTCATAAATCTTATCCATAAATTCTCTCCTTGACATAATTATTATCTAATGTTATTATTTCAGTATTGAATTTCTAACAATTGAATTTGAAATCATTGAATTTACTGGGTGCCGATTTGGCACCCTATTTTATTGCCCGAGTTCTTGTTGTCATATAACGGTCTGCGTTCACGACGTTCTGGCCACTTAGAGATTTTCGCTCATGGCACCCCTGTGGTGACTAATGCGACAATCGGTCCCGACGGGCTTTGTGGGCTGGTTATGGTTGGCTTAGATTCCACAGCCGTCCCTTACGCCGACCCGAAGCGTAAACGTATTGTTATGGGACACACAACCGACATTCTTCCAAATTCTTCGTCTTTCTACATTATGTCTAGTACCTAAAACCAAAATGTGATTGTACTTAGGAAAATCTCACTCCACCGATACTAGTTCAGAAAGTTTTGTAGCTATGACTGACATACTATCTTCCTCTGTACTTAAGCCACTTCTGGAGGCAAGAAGTGGACTAATATCCCTTAATTCTTCATACGTTGTGTTATGAATAATAGGTACCAGAAGTTCTCTCGCTAGCAATACTGAAAGTTCTTTATCAGCAATACCCTCCCCTCTTAAACGTGATAAAAATATAGGTGTAACAAGTACGATTCCTACACGTGACTTCACTAATCCCTTATCTATTTCGCGAAGTAAAGGAGAACCAAGCGCAACATCCTTTTCGCTAAACCATACTGATACTCCTGCAGCTTCAAGCACATCGTGCAATTCCTTAGCTACATTCTTTCTGTCATCCCATGCATGGCAAAGAAAAACATCTCTCTTATCTGTATTAACACTTTGAATTTCAATACTTCGTCTTATTGGTGTTAACGCTCTGATTTCAGTTGGCGAATATACAACTGATGAACTTGCTGGTGACCAAGAAGGTCTTGATGAACTACTACTTCTTCTAGTACCTGAAGATGATGATGAACTCGAAGAAACTCTGCTATAACTGTCGTAGCCATACGAACTTCTATAACCATAATTGCCTGAGCCACCACATGCTGGACATGCGGCACGTGCACTTGCAGTCCTGTGACCTCTTACTGGTGCTGTACATCTTGCCATTATTAATACTCCTTATACTCATATGTCAGGTTTATGCTGATCTCAAATGAATTAAGATGATAGAATAATTTTGACATTATCGATATTATGCCTATATTATAATCATAAGATCTCAACACAATGAATTAGTAGGTTGCAAATAACTTTATAAGAACTTCATAAATTAAGTTAATCTCTGTTAACTACTGTTGCGAACCCGAGGCTCTAGTCTGGTAAGTCAGGGAGATTGCTCTCCTTTCTCCCCTAAGAACCGTACGTGAGACTTTCACCTAATACGGCTCAAGCAGCCCTAAATCAGCTCTGTTATGACCTAACAAATAGCATTACCTATTTTCGCAATCCACATACAAACGTCTACTAACATTTTCATATCTGTAGGCACCCGCCATCGGCTTTTTGGCTTTCCTACATTCGTAAAGTTTCTGACATTTTAACGCTAGGACCACCTATAGGAAGTCTGCACCCTTCCGGATTGGAGTATTTCTAGAACTCCTATCAGCCCTATTACCGGTCTGCATTCGCCTTCTCCTGATTCCTTTACCCACTGAATATTGTACTTTCTTTGCAAAAAGCCTATCTTACGGAACCCATTGGCTTACCAGTTTCACATTCTGGCCATTTCGTTTTGCCTTAGGTTCCACCTTTACTCCGAAGATATAGTCCACTTGTTCAGTAATACGAAAAGTCACTGAACCTATCTCACACCTTTTGGTCACAGCGTTTCAGCCTTATTTCGCTGTTCACGTTTAACGAAGCTTGCGGTGATTCAATTAATTTAACCATAGCAATACCTTTACCCTAACAGTCCATCCGCTTTTAGGCTTGCAGATTTCCCATGTTGTCCCTATGGCTTAGCACCTCATCGTTACCAATGACGCACCCATAGATAGAGTTACACTAAGTGGATAGCGCAGTCCAAAGGTCTTTCGACTTAGACAGCCCAAAATGTGGTTTACCACCTTTATTTCAAGTGCTGGTCGCACTGTCGTCTAACGTTCTGCATGTTGGCGACGTGGACATCCTTCCGATTTTCCTGTCCATGTTGTCAACATGCTGTTAGAGGACGTATTACGGAGCTTAGCCGAAACTTGTATCAGCTACAATTCCATCAAAATAACTTTCAATATCTTCAGCACTAGAATATTCGTAAGTATACCTATTGTCCTTACGATTGTTGCGCTTCAAATAACATTTCTTTTTATCTACGCATAACTCAAGCTTTTTACCAGAGCCTTTTTCTAGTCCAGTCCATTGAACTTCATTCTGTTTATACCAGTATATTTGTGGATTAAGTTTTTCCAACGCCTGCCTAAACTCCACAACGTTCATAAATCTTTTATTCGGGTCAGGATTACAAGCTTTAAATATAACTCTTCTCAACTTTGTTGGAACATACTTCTGGTATCCAATTTTCTTCAACAATACTCCATTTATTGCATGCACTTTCCCGTTGGGTATCGACTCGATACAGGCTCTCCAATCATCAATATTATTTACTAGCCTAAATAGAGTCATTCCTGTTGCAAATATATCTGTTGATATATTAGTAATTGGGTTCCCATTTTCTGGAAAACACTCAGGGGCTAAGTGACTTATATACCCTTTCCCTGATGCAAACTCACCTTCATTCAGTTCAATTGCTAATCCAAAATCAGATAATTTGGCAGACTTTCCCTGTAATAAAATGTTTGCGGGCTTAACATCACGGTGAATAATACCTTTAACATGAGCGCATTCTAAGCCACTTAAGACATCACAAGTATATTTAACAGCATCAATCAATGAAAAATGACTTCTAATTAGTTGATCTTCCAACGAGCCGTCTGGCAAATATTCCATATCAATAACAACCGTATTGTTACCATTAATAGACATGATATTCGCCTCGTTCACCTCAACGATATACTTGTTTTTGCATTTATATAATATGGCCGCTTCATCCAGCTGTTTTAGGAGTGTTTGTGCGTCCCCAGAATCAATAACTTTTATAGCCTTGTTAACTTGAAGTGCTCTGTCATATACATAATACACATTCCCAAAATTGCCGCCACCAATTCTATTTATTATCTGATACTTTCCAATACTATTCATAGTAACCCCTATAGTTCAAACCACGCAGCTAACACCGCATATTTTGTTGTTTTGTCCCAGTACGGTTTGTTGTCACCTAAAACTGTATCACAATATTCATATAAGTCACTACCCTTGTTAAGGTCCAGCTTAGATGGAGTGTAACTTTGAGACGTAAATTCTCTTATGTCTATTTCTTTTTCATACGCAATTAAGTTTAGTAGACCATATGGGAATTCAAGATTAAAAAGCTGTTCTTTATTCGGATTAAGTGTTAGCCTGTATGAAATCTTGTCAGGATTATGCCTCTCAATTAGTCTTTTGAAATTATCATCATACCAGTTCATCAGTTCTGGGACTGAAGCATTCTTTATTGTAATAACTTTATCTTTTTTAATTAAAGATGGATTAGTTTTACTCCCCTCCATCACAGCATATCTAAAATCATTCTTAGTTAAATGTACTCCTAGAACCTTCATACCTTTCTCCTTTCAAAAAACTTATTAATATGTCCTCTAACTCCCAAATCACGCATTGCGTCAAGCACTATTAAAGCGATCTAGTGGATCAGTTGTTTGCTCAACTAAACTCTGATACATGTGTATCGATATGAGTTATTCGACAGTTACAATACCTTAGCATTCCAGTATAAACCTTAAGCCTGTCCTATTCTCCAGTAAATGTATGTAAGGGAATGCCGATAAGCCTTATAATATACTCAATTAATCAGCATCATCTATGATGAGAAGTGATTCTATCTTTACGCTTTCTGATAATATTCCTATTCAATTGTTTTATTTTATGGGAAAGAGTGTGTGAAAATTCTATTAAATCCATAGTAATCCCTCAATCACCAATTATTTAATGCCCTCATTGATAAATTTTATCACTTTTTGGTGTTTTACACAATAGTTGATGGTGTTTTTTGCTTAAAAGGCACCTATATTATCCTAAATGTTAAAGATAAGTACCAAGAAAAGAAGCTTCGCTTCGTTATGAGCTATGCTCATATTTCTGAACGGTTCGACAGGAAAGATCTTTGACGTATTCTGCCACGCTTTAAGGCTGAATACTAAAGTATGACTTTCCTTGAGAACGCAAAAAGGCTCCATTCTTTCGAATGGAACCTTTTGCTTGCAACTCATTCAATAATACAAGAGACGAGACTCGAACTCGCGACCCCTAGACCCCCAGTCTAGTACTCTAGCCAACTGAGCTACTCCTGTAAATCCTGTTGCTGTCTTATAGTATCATTGACTAAAATACTTGTCAATATTTTTAACTTGGATGGTCGCGTTAATTTACTGTCGGAAAAGTAAGGATAGAAAAATCCTGATGAGATATTTTGAGTTCTGTAAAAACCATCTTATCATAGTTTTATAATTCATTGTACCTTTTCCATTAATTTTGCATACTTAAAAAGCCAGTCCATTTAGGATTGTGGCTACTAGACTTTAGTATATCTAAATTCGTCGGCTAAAACCCTTCCATGACTACATTGCAAACGACCTTCGTTGATACGTCCATGTATCAAACGAAGGTGGAATACATCCTTGTATTCTGGCGTTTTGCAACATAGTCATTCAGGAACTTTATCCTCTACACATCTGATTTCACTTTTTCTTATGTCTTTTACTAAACGTAGATCAAATGATGCCCCTTAGTTTCTTTGTAAGACAATACATGCCATCTACTAGCCGGGTACTACCTGCGACTGTCTGATGGTTCCAAACATCTGTATAGGTCTTTTGTTTCCTTTTGATCTCTTTATCTACTTCTATTTTTATCTCATCTTGAATCATGCGGTGCTGTTTTTCTTGCTTGTATTTAATCAAATCACATACTTTACCATCATTGGCTACATAAGCTCTAAGTCTTGCCATCTTAGTTACACCTTTCTTTGACCATCCTAGCGGACGGCTACTTAACCTTGAAGAGAGGAGGTGGCTCACTTGACCTTCTGCACTGCAACCCATCCTTGCATATTCATCATGATTAGGTCTTATTATGGCTTCCCAGTGATTGCTTATGTATACCCTGGTTCTTCTTATCTGTTCTTTTCTATTCTCGCTATCTGAGTACTCAAGGGCTATGTCAAAGACTGTATTGACTGCTTTTTATCTTCAGATCTTATGCCGTCATAGATTGCCTTTCTTGCATCTGATACTGAATCACCAAGATGACCTATAGCTCTCATAATTGCTTGGTTTAAATGGAATTTATCAAGCACAAAATGACACTTTGCCCCGAGCACATCCACTCCTGATTTTATCCACGATGCGCCATCTCCCATGATGTATATATGTTCCAAATAGTCTTCATCATAAACCACATCTATGTATTCAAGCACTTCTTCCCATAAGTCTTCACTCTTTTTGTAAACGCCTGCAAAGTAGTGTTTTCCTATTAGTCTATTTCTTTTACTTCCTTGGCTTTCTTTCTCAACATCCTCAAAAATACATGCTAGACGTGGCTCTATTGTGTTGCTTTTATAGCCATTTTCTCCGACTTTTAAATCTCCCTTTTATTGTTGAATTGTAAGGATACATGGTCTTCATCAGCATTTATATATAGGACTTTGACCTGTCTCTTTTTCTTTACAAAGGGTATTAATGCAGGTATTTCTAAGCTATGAACCTCTTTCATGACCGCTTGTTTACTGATAATATCTTCTGTATGTGTTGCATGTTCACCACTGATTCTATAGCTAGTGTCAACAACATGCTTTATGGCTTCTATAACAACATCTTCACTTTTTCTCATGTTTTTGTAATACCACATGCTTTATCTGCAAGAAATATGAATTCACCTGTTTCTTTCGACTTAAAATAAGTCCTTTTGTACTTGATCTCACCGCATGTGCTTGTAAATGAATTAGGGACCCTAGCACGTTCAACCACGTAGTGATTGATTCGATATGCTGATTTTCTATACACCTCATCAATGCCTTCTATTGTCTCTGCAATAATCTCTCGTTGCAGCTCCTGTAATGGTTTTCCTAACTCAAGAACAAACTCTCCAATATTCATTTGATCATCATTTATAAAACTTTCTACTACTTTTTCAATCTTTTTGATACCAATCTCCATAAATTGTTGTATACTAATATGCATAAGAAAAACACCTTTCGTTGTATATTTTGGTTTCTCGCAAAACTTATAATATCACAACTTGGTGTTTTTCTTTTATCTTTATTTATCCGACACTATCTTTACGCTAACAACTTGGATTTCTTGGAAACTTCGTTCTGCTTTGGTTCTGATGGCTTCATCTATTATTAACATTATTTTGAGACTTATGATTATTTTCCACTATTTTATACTAGACATTAATGTTATAATGGCTTTATGGTAACCTTGTCTCGACAATGCTAATGATTTGAAAGGGGTGAGCTATCGGAGGAAACTCTGATAACAAAATGAAAATACTAATATGCGATGACAGTATGACTGTCCGAAAAAAACTGATTCAATCTATAAGAGCCGTTAAGGAATGTGAGATTATTGAGGCGAATAACGGTGATGTAGCTGTTTTGGCCTATAAAGAGCATAAGCCTGATCTTGTCTTTATGGATATTATGATGCCAATCAAAGATGGTTTGGAATCCCTTGCTGAGATTATCCTTGAAGATGCCAACGCCAAAGTGGTGATGCTTTCTTCTGTCGGTACAAAAAGTAACTTGCAGACCGCGCTTAAGATAGGCGCTATTGACTTCATCCAGAAGCCTTGTGAAGAAAGCCGATTAAAACAGTTAATAGATACTTATGGTGGGGAGGCCTAGTCTTATGTTTAGTGCATTTTTTGGAAATTACTTATTGAACAAAGGGATCGTGACCGGTGAACAACTGAGTCAAGTACTGGAAAACCAAAGAATTATACGTCTGAAGCTGGGTATGTTGGCCATTAATGCCGGTTATATGAATGCCCGTCAAGTAGATGAGATCCATGAACTACAGGCCCTTAAAGATAAACGTTTTGGCGATCTTGCTATTGAAAAAGGCTACCTCACATCGGTACAACTTGATGCTCTTCTGAAGCAGCAAAAGTCGGAGCATCTGCTCTTAGCTCAAGCTCTTATTGATGATGGTCTTATTACCATAGAAGGTTTTGAAAAAGAAATCAACAATTATAAAAAAGAACATGGTTTGACCGATGAACAACTGGATGCCCTGAAACACAACAATGTTGAAATGGTGGTCCATGCTTTTCTGGCTTTTGGAGAAAGCACATTATCCAAGCATTACAGTGATTATGTGACCCTTTTCCTCAAAAACATGATTCGTTTTATCGATGCAGACCTTCGTATTGACCGCGTGGAGAAAATAGATACCATACAACTGCCCCACTTAGTTCGACAAACCATAACCGGTGATGCACGCATCTTCACAGGTCTATCCGGCGAAGAACTTCCTTTTATTACTCTGGCAGGTCGTTATGCAGATGAAAAGTTTGACAAGATTGAAGAATACCCGATTGATGCGGCTGGTGAGTTCCTCAACTTCCACAACGGTCTCTTCACCGTCAACTTATCGGATGAAGGTATTGAGATGACTTTGGATGTTCAGTCTTACCTGGAAGATTCCACTCTAACCCCCTCCAATCAGCTCTATCATATCCCTATCTATACAAGCTTTGGTGTTATTGATCTCATTATCGGACAATTATAAACATAGATATAAACGAGATATAAACGAGAAATAAATTAGATATAATATAATAAAAGTTCACCTGTATGGAAAAAGTCAATTATTTTGACTTCTACCATACTGGTGAACTTTTTTTAAAATCGCTCTCTATAACCACAACGCTGACATAGGGCTTCTGTTAATTGGCTTGTTTCAAAGCCTTGAATCATAGTCTTTGTCCTCTTTTTATCCAAGATCTCTTCCATGGTCTCAGTGAAAATATTACCAAGCACCACAGCGCCTTCCGCATCTAGGCAACAGGGTACCACATCACCATTGGCCAATATACCAATTTGTTGTCTTAGGCCATAGCAAGTACCTGTCTCGTGAAGGATCTCCCCCTCCAGACTGGGCCACTTGAAAACATAACTTTGACTAAGATAGAGGCGTTCTTTTAGCTTCAAGCCTTTTCCTTCCGATAAGACTTCTGTAAGTTCTTCTTGAAGATCAAAAGCCGTCTTGAGATAATGCAGGACCTTCTGATTCTTCTCATATATTGGACTTCCTAACTGGCTCAGGTCCAGATTCCATAATCGTAGTTCGAAAATTATGGGACTGGTTCTTAGACCTTCTTCTACAAAATCCGTCACCGATTCCAAATAGGCTTGATGAGCCTCATTATTACCAATTGTTTCAAAGCTTTGAAGGGAGATACTGACCTGTCTTAGGGCTTTGGCACGAAGGAGAATCTCTTTTTGCTGCTGTAATAAAGTACCGTTGGTGGTTAGGTTCACTTGAAACCCATGATTATGGGACATCTCAAGCAATAAAGCAATCTGATCATGAAGCAAAGGCTCACCTTTGATATGCAAGTAGATATACTTACCATGGCCTTTGAGCTTATTTAAGATGGCTTCAAACTCTGAAGGTGTCATGGTCCTTGGTGCTCTCTCTGACGGTGGACAAAAGGAGCATGACAGATTACATGTATTGGTGATCTCTATATAGATTCTTTTAAAAGTTTTCATATGTCTATCCATTCTATTTTAATTTTAATCTTGATTTTGATTTTAATCTATTTTTCTATTATTGCCTTAGGCGTCATACAATGTACGTTGAACTTATAAGACTTAGTTATGACTCTCTCACCATACTATAGCTATTACGTTCTAAAATCAAGCCTTCTTTCTATATAATCTGATATCACTTTATATAATCTGATAGAGCCAGATATAACCGGATGCATCATGAATCGTATTGCATGGCATCTGAAACTGCTATATAATAAACACATCTATGGTTAAAGGGTCAAAACTAAGTTTCACTAAATTCACACACAATATGTAGATTACGTAGATACATTCGTAACTATATATTGTCTGTGAAAGTTCAACTATATAGTTTTGACACCTTAACCATCTATGTGTTCAACAATAATTTCTCAGTTATACACTTATGATACAAGGAAGGTACAACTATGGCATTCATTACACTGGAAAACTTAAGCAAAAACTACGGTATGAAAACACTTTTTAAAGATATAAGCTTTGTTATTGGCAAAGAAGACAAGATCGGCATCATCGGTATCAACGGCACCGGTAAGTCCACCTTACTGAAGATCATCGCCGGACTGGAATCCATGGATACCGGACAAAAAACTATGCCTAAAAATACAACCATCGAATATCTGCCCCAATCTCCTCAGTTCTATGACGATTTAACCGTTCTTGAGCAAGTCTTAAAAGGCGATTCCCAGACACTTCAGGTCTTACGTAATTATGAAGCCGCCCTGTTAAAATCTGCTAAGGCGCCATCTGATACCAAGGTTCAGGAAGCCCTGATGAAATGCTCGGAAGAGATGACCCATCTGGATCTATGGGATCTGGAGAGTCAGGTCAAAACCATCCTTACTAAGTTATCCATAACGGACTTTGAACAACCGGTCAAGCAACTCTCCGGTGGACAAAAAAAGCGTCTTGCCTTAGCCTCGGCGCTCATTGTACCTTGTGATCTCTTAATTCTTGATGAGCCTACGAACCATATGGACAATGCCACCATCGATTGGCTGGAGTCCTATCTTGAACGTCGCTCCGGTGCTCTGCTAATGATTACCCACGACCGGTATTTCCTTGATAGGGTTACCACACGGATTGTCGAGATTGATCACGCTGCCATCTATACCTATGATGGTAATTACACCACTTTTCTTCAGAAAAAAATGGAACGTATGGCTATGTCTGAATCCTTAGAACGTAAACGTGAAAACCTCTACCGCAGAGAACTGGCTTGGATTCGAAGAGGTGCAAAAGCTCGAACCACCAAGCAAAAAGCCAGAATTGACCGTTTTGAGACTTTGGAAGATACTTCTTATCTTAGAGACGATTCACAAGTTGAAATCTCTGTCGGCTATACAAGACTGGGTAAAAAGACCATTGAACTGACGTCGGTCAAAAAAGCCTACGATGACTTATTGCTTTTTGAAGGGCTGAGTTATACCTTCCTACCGGATGACCGTGTGGGTATTATCGGTCCAAACGGTGCCGGCAAAACTACTTTACTAAACGGCATTCTAGGCAATGTACCACTAACCGACGGTAACGTTGAGCACGGGCCTACCCTAAACATCAGCTACTTCTCTCAAGAAGCCCAAGACATGGATGAAACACTTAGGGCTATTGACTATATTAAAGAAACAGCGGAATACATCTCCACAGAAGATGGGTACAAGCTGTCTGCTTCTGCTATGATGGAGCGGTTTCTTTTTGACAGTGAGCTTCAATACGCCCCCATTAACTCGATGTCCGGTGGTGAGAAAAGACGGCTCTATCTTCTTAAGAACCTTATGATGGCACCCAATGTGCTGGTTCTTGATGAGCCTACCAATGATTTGGACATTGACACTCTAAAGGTTCTTGAAGCTTACTTAGATGATTTTAAGGGTATTGTCATCGTCGTCTCTCATGACCGGTACTTCCTTGACCGGGTCTGTAACAAGATCTTCTCCTTCGAAGCCGATGGTCAAGTGGTTGTTTTTACCGGCAACTATACGGAGTATATGGCATACAAAGAGGTTCACTTAGACGATGATGTGGAAAAAAATACTGTTTCGTCTCAGAGTAAAACAGGTAAAGTCAAAACCGATCGTCTAAAAATGACTTATCAGGAAAAGAAAGAGTATGAAACCATAGAAGCTGAGATGGAAGACCTTGAAGATCAACTGGGTCAAGTTGAGGATGCTCTCTCGGCTTGCCAAAGTGACTTTGTTCTCTTACAGGAATTGAGCACAAAAAAAGAAGCCCTTGAAGCGCTTCTTTTAGATAAGATGGAGCGGTATGAATATCTAAGCGACTTAGATGCTCAGATTCAGAGTCAGTAATATGGTTAAAGTGTCAAAACTATATAGTTGAACTTTTGCATGCACTTGGATGTGAATTTAGTGAAACTTAGTTTTGGTCCTTTAACCGTAATCTGGTTAAGACCTTGGTACAACCGGAATAAATAGGCGGCTGTTTCTAGCTTGTCCTTCTACCGACATAACCTCTAGATGATAAGGCAAAGCTTCTTTGTAGGGACTTGCTGGCAAGTAGTGGTTATAGATATAGGACATAAAATAGTCGATTTGACCAACGTCTTCAATCATATCAAAGAGCAAATAGGCCATCTTGGGAATTTTCTTAATCAGATGGCTTTCATTATCGGCTTCGCCCCTGCTTTGTTTGCCGATAAAATTCATATAGCCTTTGGGGCCTTTGCTTAGCCAACTGACTTTGTATATTTCTTTGGTATTGTCTGTGTCTAAACCCGCCAGTTGTTCTCTCGTCATATGGCGCAAAGTCTCAAAGGAGTTCTCAGAAAAATACCCGATGCCTAGAAGCTCCAGGTCTGACATGAACTTTAACACCGGCTTACGGTTATAAGAACTAACAAACCATAGATAGGCTTCATCCATTCTCTTAACGCCTGTAAAGACGCCTGCCTCCACTTCTTTTCGAATGGCGGAAGGTACTTTTCCAAATACAGCGCTACAGGCCCTTCCAAAAACTTCCGGACTACCAAATCCGAATTCATATGCCGCTTCAATAATCTTACAGGATTTCTCTTCCATATAATGAATGGCTTCTGTAACTTTGCGTCCGCGGTAATAGTCATAAGGGGACAAACCGGTCATCTTTGAAAAAAGCATGGTAAAATGGTATTTGGAAAAACCGGCCACATCCGAAATCTGATCCACGCTTAATTTCTCTTTAAGGTGATCTTCTATATAATTAATCGTATGCAGTACCATTTCCATATCATGCATCGGCTCTGACCCCCAAAGGACATCGTATTCTAATCCATTCGTCTTGTTTTTCTCTCGGATGGGTAATTATAAAGTAAGGTTCTATGATATAGTCTTTTATTAATTCTACATCTTCAAGGCGCTTTAGCCAATCCTTAGCAAACTCATCTTCCGTTAATTTGATGACCAACCATTTGTCCGGGTCAAAGGTCATGGAAGCAGACGGGTAAGTGACGTTCGCCCCCTCTTGAAAACGGTTGCCAAGGAACACCATGGCCTCGTGATCATTAAGCCCTGAGTCCATTATGCGGACCTCATATAAGCGATTCTTCTTCATTAAGCTGGGGTGATTTTTCAGATGTTTTTCATACAGTTGCTCATAGGTGCTATAGATGGCGTATTCCATGATGCCTTCTTCTTTTTTAACCGCTGCTTCTGACCATTCCGAACTGCCTTCCCATGCTTTTTCCAGCTGCTCGCCCCACAACTCCATTTTTTTCTCAAACTGTTCGCCCCAAGCTTCCATCTTGTCTCCGAATTCTTCTGCTTTGAATTCAAAGTTCTTGGTCCACTCCAGGGCACTTTCTTCCCATTTCTTTGCGTTTTGTTCTAAGTGTCGGCCAAAGGATTCCATTAAGTCACCGAATTTGTTAATGGCGCCTTCAAAGTTATGCATGTGTTTCTCATCTTTTTGGTAGCCTAGATTTTTAACACCTGACAATGTCGAGCTATAGGCTTGATGCTTGAGTTCTCCGTATAGAACAACACCGGATAGATGCATGGCTTCTTTTTCTGCTATTTTGATTTTCATAAGAACATCTCTTTTCTTTTTAGATTTTGTTGGTTGTTCTTATTATGCCAAGTTTTTACTCTTTTTGCTTGATGAATCATGCCCTATATGACAGGTATGTGGATAAAATTGACAAATACTGCCTTTATAGACCCACTTCCTATCATCCTGTGCTATAATAATCCTTGATTTATAAATGCTTATTTTATAAATCTTAATTTATGAGTGCTTATTCTATTTTCGTACTATGGAGGTTCCAATGTCAAGAACACAACAAAGAAAAGATATGATTCTTCAGGGTTCATCCCTAAAGGCGCTCGTTACATTATCCATACCTCTTATGGTTGGCAATCTTATCCAAACCCTCTATAATCTAACAGATGCTTATTTTGTTGGAAAACTGGGTTATATTCAGTTTTCCGCTATTTCCTATATATGGCCCATTACTTTTATCTTCTTAGCTTTTAGTATCGGTATGTCCAGTGCTGCCACCTCTTTGATTGCTCAGTCTATCGGTAAGAATGAACATAAAAACGCCGTTACTTTGGCCACGCAATTTTTTATCATTTCACTTATCGCCGGTACCATTTTTGCTGTTATCGGTTCTGCCATGACACCTTTTATTATAAGGCTTATGGGGGCTGAAGGTGCGCTTTTTGACTATAGTGTGGCTTATCTGAAGATCGTTTTCTACGAAATGCCGATTCTCTTTCTTTTTCATGTCTACAAAGCCATGCGTGAAGGTATAGGGGACACCAAAACACCCACTTTTTATCTGGGTATTTCTGTGGTTCTAAACATGCTCCTCGATCCCTTGTTCATCTTCACTTTCAATATGGGGGTAGAAGGTGCTGCTTATGCAACGGTTCTATCTAAGCTTTTGGTCATGGGCTTTATGCTTTATGAGATGTTTAAGCCAAATGATAGTCTATATATTGCCCTTGACCAGTTGAAGGTTTCCATCAAGAGTATGAAGAATCTGTTTGAGATTGGTATACCGGCCAGTGTCGGTCAAACGGTTTCTGCCCTTGGCTTTGCGGTGATGAGCAGTTATGTGGTTTCTTATGGTGATCCCACTGTTGCTGCTTTTGGCCTTGGCAACCGTATTACCTCACTGGTTATGATGCCGGCTTTTGGTCTTGGTGCTGCTTTGGCCACTTTTGTGGGTATTAATATTGGTGCCGGTCAATACGAACGTGCCAATAAGTCTGTTTTTACAGCCATGTCTTTGGGCTTTGGCTTACTCAGTATCGGGAGTGTCATCCTATATATCTTTAGAATACCACTCATACGTCTCTTCATCAGTGATCCTCATGTTATTGATCTGAGTGATCGGTATATGACAGTCTTGGCCTTTGTTTTTCCACTTATGGCCATTATACAGGCTCTACTGGGTGCTTTTTCCGGATCCGGTCACAGCTTATATGTTCTTTTTCTAACTCTTAGCCGTTTATGGCTGCTTCGCATTCCTATGATTTTATGGGCCAAAAATTATACCAACTTAGGCAGTGATGGGGTCTGGTATGCCATGTTGGTCAGTAATGTGATTGTCTGTATCGTCGGCATCTTCATCGTACTACAAGGTAAATGGTTGCGACCGACACTGAAATTATAGTTGGCGAAAGGTAGTATACCGATTACCATCTGTATAAACCACTTTAAGGCCTACTTTGCTTGCGATGTAGGCCATTGTTTTTGGGGTATAAAATGAGATATGACTCATGTCCCGCATATAATGCCAATTCAAGAAAAGATCATCATCATTTTTATGAAACTGTGTCATAACCGC